>JBAYJG010000111.1:0-9278 GCA_041665225.1 Bacteroidota bacterium | reverse complement strand
CACAGCTATTTCCATATTCTTGTTTAAACTCGGACTGTGCCATTGATGTATTTCCCGATGCATTGGTTCTCCTAAAAAAATTTCATTAATATACTCATGAAAACCCGCAGGGCAAAACAATTTCATCATTAGGCGGCGGAACCGTTCAAAAATGAGGAGCGCATGAAAAAATCGACAAAATTCTTCATTCTCACCGGCGTTGTGAATGTTCTCTTATCGGTGATCGCGACATTTTCTACTATGCTGAAAGAGGTTCGGGTGGTAGACCTGGTGACGTTCTATGCAACGGCTTTTGGTGCGGGGGCTTCGTTCGCGGCAATGATTATCAGTCTAAGAAGTTGGAAGAAGGAGGAGGAGTCGACGGGAAATATGCTATAGTGTAACGCCGTTTGGAGCAGTAAATGTATCGTGGGTGACGTTGCCGGTATTTTTCGTTTCGGCTGGTTCAAAGATCAGCACTTCTGTCTCTTCATCGGCGAGCGTGCGGTGCTCGACGGTGCGGGGAACGATCACGAATTCACCGGCATGAAGGTCTACGCGGTAGTCTTTGAATTCCGCTGACATCCTACCTTTAATACAGAGGAACAGTTCATCTTCCTTGTCGTGGTGATGCCAGACGAACTCTCCCTTGAACTTCACCAGTTTCACTTCCTGTCCGTTCAGTTCTCCCACCACTTTCGGCCGCCAGTGTTCGTGAATGTGGGAGAATTTTTCGGCTAGATTTATCTTTTGAGCACTCATTTTTGAAGACAATAGGTTTTGCCTCAATCTGGAGTTCAAATATTAATCAATAATGCAACAGGCACACGAACAATCCACAATTGTAAAAAAACTTTGCAGCTACAGAGTTACTCCCGAAACGGCGCGCTGATAAATTCCCGCCATATCATCCGCGGAATCCATCGTGATCTTTAGGTCCCTGATCAGTCCATCCTTCAAACCGTAGATCCAGCCATGCACCTGCAGTGGCTGTCTGCGCGCCCAGGCGTCCTGAATAATGGTGGTTTCGCAGACATTCAAAGTTTGTTCGATCACATTCAGTTCGCAGAGGCGGTCTGCCTGCTGTTCAACATTCCCGGCAGCTTCAACAATCGAGCGATACTTCTGGTTGACATCCTGAATATGCCGGAGCCAATTGTCGATCAATCCTAACCGGTTGTTTTGCATCGCAGAGCGTACGCCACCGCAACCGTAATGGCCGACGACCATAATGTGCTGCACGTTCAATACTTCCACCGCATATTGAATTACCGAAAGACAATTCAAGTCCGTGTGAACGACTACGTTTGCCACATTACGGTGAACAAACAGTTCTCCCGGATCGAGAGCAACGATTTCATTCGCCGGCACGCGGCTGTCCGAGCAGCCAATCCAAAGATACTGCGGTGTCTGGATGTTGGCGAGCCGACGGAAAAAATCGTTCTGGTGCGCAATCTTATCGGCGGCCCATTGCCGGTTGTTCTGCAGAAGATTTGAGAGACTGCTCATGCTTACACCTGTCCGTTCCAGTTCGTATTGTGTTGTTGAAATGCGCTGCGGATCTTCTGCACTGTTTCATCTGGCAGCGGTCCTTTGTTGATAATGCTGATATTCTTTTTGATATGATCTAGATTTGTCGTTCCAACTATTGCACAAGTTATGCCCGGAGTGAACGCCGTAAAGCGTAAAGCAACATCCAGCCAGGCATGTCCATAATCGAGCTGCATCTCCTTCATCCGTTTCCAGTACTCTTCGCAATAATTGCCGAACGGCTGCGTTGCATGCAGCCATGGGGCGTTGCCGATGGGACGTTTGGCAATGTAGCCGATCCCTTGCCGGGCTGCCGGCGAAACGACGCGATCAATGGAGCGCTGATCGAAGACATTCACTGAACTCATCAATCCACCGAACCGGCCCGTTGCCAATGCAAAGTCCAGAGCTTCGTTTTCGCCGGAATACGCTGCGACGCGCACATGACCTTCCTGTACCATCTTGTGCAATGCGTCAATCACTTCACCGCGTTCGAGTATTTCGATCGGACAGGAGTGGAGATGGACGATGTCGATGTGGTCTGTTTTCATTTGCTTCAATGCATGATGCACACCGGCAACGATGCAGTCGTACGTCCAGTCCTGATAACCGGGAATGCTGTACCCGACTTTCGTTGACAGAATATAATCCTTCCTTCTCCAGGACAAATGCTTGCCGATCCGTTCTTCTGACAGGCCGTACCCGCGAGCGGTGTCGATGAATGTGATTCCCAGATCGACGATCTGATTGACGAAGTAGCCGGCGTAGTTTTCGTCCATTGCTCCGTCGCCGATCAGGCCGGCACCGAATCCAAGCGCTGGCAGTGTAATTCCTGTTGAGCCGTATTGTCGTAAGATCATGATTATGTAGTGAATGATTGGTGACAGCTATCTTCTTTTTGATGCGGCAAGTTCATATAAATGCAGGTATTTCTTTGCCGAACTATCCCAAGAAAAGTCCTTCGTCATTCCGTTGCGCTGGATTGTTTTCCATTCTTCCGGGATGTGGAAAGAATCGATCGCCCGTTTTACTGTTGCCTGCAATGCAAAACCGGTCGCATCAATAAAGGAGAATCCGTTGCCGGTTTCCTGCCCCATCGCTTGGTATTCGTGCCAATCCTGCACGGTATCGGCGAGCCCGCCAGTCTTTCGGACGATGGGAATTGTTCCATATCGTAGAGAATACATTTGGTTGAGTCCGCATGGTTCATAATGCGACGGCATCAGGAACATGTCGGCGCCCGCTTCAATTTGATGGGCAAGTTCGTTGTTAAATCCGAAAGAGGTCCAGCATTTTTCCGGCATGGAACCGCTAATGGATCTGATGATTCGTTCGTACTCCTCAATGCCGCTGCCGAGAATCACCCACTGCGCGTTGAGCGCCATCAATCCTTGAATAGCGTCGGCAATCAGGTCGAATCCTTTTTGTGCTACCAGACGGGAGATAATGCCGATTACTGGAATGTTCACATTGAACGGCAGTGTCGTTTGCTTCAAGAGAGCTTGCTTATTCTTGATCTTGTTTCCCGGATCGATGGTAGAATAATGGAATGGTATGTGCGTATCGGTTTCGGGATTCCACTCTTCAATATCGATACCGTTTAGAACGCCATAAAAATCGTCTTCGCGGCTTTGCAGCACGCGTTCCATTCCAAGGCCGAATTCGGGTGTGAGTACTTCACGGGCATATGTTTCGCTAACCGTGCTGATCACTTCGGAGAAAACAATCCCGCCCTGCATCATGCAGAAGGAGTTGTCATAGTCCAGCACGCCGCCGCGCCCGTATTCTGGACGGAGTTCCGCTTTTGCCAGCGTATCGAACGAGAATCGTCCCTGATATCCGATATTATGCAGCGAGTAGAGGAATGCCGAATGATCGAACATCCTGTCCCAACTATAATTATCCTTCACGAAAAGAGGAAGCAATCCTGTTTGCCAGTCGTTGCAGTGGAATACATCCGGCGCCCATTGCAGGCGCTGGCAAAGTTCGATTACAGCTTTGTTCAGCAGGATGAACCGTTCATCCTCGTCCCAATGTTCGGTGTAGATCTTTCCACGATAGAAATATTCACGGCAGTCAATGAAATAAATTTCAACGGAAGATTTTGGGATGATCGCGGAATGGACATACACTGAACGGGGAAGTCCACCGACACGAACCGGCATTTCGCCGATGGAATCCAAATACTTCAGCCCAAATTTCTTTTCATCGATGGAATCGTATTTGGGAATGAAGACTTTCACCTCCACGCCGTGCGTAGAGAGATATTTGGGAAGCGCGCCGACAACATCGGCAAGTCCGCCGGTTTTTGCGAACGGCGCACATTCGGACGCAACAATGGCAACTTTCATTGGAAATTCCGGTGAAGTGATACCACAATATTAAAAACTGACGGATAAAATCAAAGTTGTGTTGAGACGGTTTTGTCTCTATTCATGCCAATCGGCAGTGACTTCCATCAGACAGATAAGTCCGCGCCATTTTCCGTATTGATCGTAATGCTTTTCGATCGCAGTGTCGGAGACCCTGCGTCCGTTCTTGTGGATCTGCGAGAACCGTTTCCGGACCCACGAATCGATACCGAGATAATCGTACCGGCCGAGCAGTTTTAAAATGTTTCCTGCAGCATAATGACCGATCCCTTTGATGGAGCGGAGTTTCCAATAGAGTTCATCCGTCGGGAGATCGGAATGCCGCATCGATTCGATCTCGATCTTCCTGTTTGTCAGATTCCTGCAAAGCTCCAGCAGGTACGGTGCCCGGTACCCGCAGGAGATTTCACGGCGGAGCCATTGTTCCGATTTTCGTGCGATCACTTCAGGCGGGGGAAATGAAAAGACGTTTTCAGATACCGATGTTCCGAGTTTTTGCGTCAACTTTTGTGTCTGGATCTTCGTCAGCGCCCAGCTGCAGTTGGTGGTGAACATCATTTTCACAACATCCTCGAACATAGTGGGGGAGCGGAGAATCCTTCCCGCCTTTCGTTTCGGAACCCAGCGAAGATGGGGAATTTTCCGGCACAGCGCGTAGAATTCATCCATCGGGTCCCCGATGCGGAGCATGGATCGGACGATATTCTTGGTTTTCTCTTGTTCCGTTTTTGTCAGTCGGACAGAATTTTCAATGGAAATTTTTAAAAGTGAACCCTGTTCTCTAATCCGGAGACAAAGATGTTTTCGTTTGCTCAGGGAAATAACAGTCCGCAGTTCCGTCATCGATTCGTTCGTCCCGAACGGAGGAAGATCGTACCATCCATGGGAATTGACCGTGGTGCGGAAATCGAAATCTGCCGGTATCTGAAGTGTCATCATCGTGTTCAATGGATTTCAAACCATATGTCGTTCTGCGGTGCAAAAAGTTCGTGAACATATCGCTCTGCCCGGATCATTGCCCGTTCGTACAACAACGGATTATTCCTGCCCTGGACGATCACGCGCTGGTAGAGTGCGACTGCTTCCTCCCGTTTGCCCTCACTCTCAAGGATGTTCGCGTAACGGACGAGACCGAGAAGCGTGTACCGTTCCGTCTCCGCTGTTGCCGCAGAGGACGAAGCTTTCAGAAAAAATTCTTTTGCTTTTTCTGCATCATTTTTTACGCCGGCGACGCTGCCTAGTACAAAATATGCCAGCGGAGCGCTGCCGGTGGAGTTATTCGGATCGAGTTGCAGCGCATACAGTGCTTCGCGTTCAGCGCCGGCAATGTCTCTGCTGATGGAGAGGAATTGCATCGACGTCCGAGCATGTGCCGAAATACGGATCTCCAGCAGCCAGCGCAGGATCGCATAGTTCGGGTCGAGTTCAACGCTGGTAGGAGAGGAGGGAAAGACGAATGTGAATTCCTGTTTCGCCTGTTCCACAACAACGCGTTTCGTAATAGATCTCGTACCGAACGAAATGATCAGCGGCACTGGCATCGTAAAGAGTTGCCCACGCTGCTCAATGGTCGCTTTCACCACGGTCATACCCCGGACTGTTTTTTCCTCTTTCCATTGCATCACATATTCCGGCGCGGATGTGCGGTGGAGCCATTCATCAAAGAACCAATCGAGCGATGATCCGTATTCTTCTTCACAAAGCTGTTGAAATCCATAAAACGAAACAGCCGTTTCTGCATACTGGGCTGATATCCTTACGATTACCGAATCGAACGATTCCCTTCCGAGCAGATATTCCAGCATGAGAAAGAGATACCGTCCTTTGAAGGAGACGATCTCATTCGTATTGACTGCGGCGGTATGGCCGGCTGCAATGGTGCCTGTCGGGAAAAAGGTGAGTGCATTGGATATCGACCGGATCCGTTCCTGTTTTTCCAGTTGCGGAAATGCTCTCGCAAGGTACCGAAGAGAAAGATATGCAGCAAATCCATCATCAAAGACCGCCGTTGAATCACCTGTTACCGGACAAAATTGCCGCGCCAGATCAATCAGCCAGAAATTGTATGCGATACGCATGAGTGCCGTAGAATCCATCACTGCAAATGCGGGAGAATTTCGTTGGACGGTATACTCGCCGGTGCGGAATCGGTCCCGTTCAAACGTTTCATTGCCGACAACAGCATAGGTCAGCGAAGCAGCCCGCTGTTGACCAGTGAGCTCAGCAAAAAATTGCCCCGCCTCTGTTAATTGCCGGGTGATGGCTGCAGCATATTGCTGATTGAATCGTACAGGAGTGGAAAAGAACAAAACAGAGCGGCTGGAGTCCGCACTAGCCGACTGCTGCCGTACAGCACCGGTTGATCCGCACACGGTAAATGCCGACGAAAGCAGAAGAGGAACCGAGGATGACCGTTTCCACACATGCGTTCCATTGACGGAAATCGTATCAAGAATATTATCCGTGAGCGGTGTAAAATGTGACGGGACTGTGATCGTCATTGTATACCGGTCCGTTGTCGTCGCGCCGAATAATGGCAGCCACGATAAAGACTCTCTGGAGGGAAGAAGAAATTCCTGGTAATTGACAAAGATCCGGGAAAGAGAAGTAGAATCGAACCGAGCGCTGAACTCAATGGCGATGTACATCGTATCATTCGTGTTCACTCCGTCATTGCGTTCCAGCGTGATTAACGTGCTGTTTTCCCTGTCGGACGGGGATTGTTCAATATCAAACGTATTATTGTTTCCGTCCCGGACGGAATTAATAGACCATTCTTTTGGAATGAGAAAGGAAAATGAAGGGGATAACACGTCCGGAATGCGCAACAGAACGAAAGCATTTCCAGTAATCTCATTCGACCGTTCGTCGATCGTCGCCGAAATGTCGTACGAAAGGATATGCGAATCCGTCTGCGGAAAGAGGAAATTCGAGAGCGCGAACAATAGTATGATAAACCGTTTCATAGTTCGAACGGGCGGTCTATATCCATTTCAATAATCTGTGAAGTATCGGCGTAAATAAGTTTGGTGCTGTTGGATGGCAGTTGGATGAGCCAGTCCCCCTTGGCATTACGAACTACAGTACCGAACAATTTCCGCAAACGCAACTGGGAGAATTTTTCCCAGAAGACCCATCCGAAATATGCGGTATGGTGTTCAATATAGAACGCCGGTATGCGTTGTCCCGGTTCGATTGGTGTTTCGCCGACAGTAACAGGAAGAAAATGATGTTGCTGCAAAGCTTCTATGAATGTCTCCGTAACAATCCTCCCCTCATAGTTCAACTCATGTTTGGCCCGTTTAACGGTCTTTCCTTCAATGATATCGGCAAATACGGAGAGTAACTGCTTGTGCGCTGGCATGGAGGAAATTGGGTTTATGTATTGAGGAATGAAGACACAGCTTCAAAAAATATTTTCGGTTCATCCAGCCATGGGAAATGTCCCGATTGCTGCATCATGTACAACCGTGCGCACGGTATGGCGGCAGCCATCGTTTCACTCCACGACGGCGCAACATGCACGTCATGCTTTCCGCCGATAATCAGGGAGGGAACGGTAATTTCCCGTAGTCGTTCGGTGACGTTGTACCGATTCAATTCGTTCATCACAAAAAACTGATTACGCTGCGCATTGAACTCCGTCTGTGCAAAGATCGAGTCAATAAGCTGTTTTGCTGATTCTGATTGAACATCGAATTGGTAAATAGCGCGATTGAATGCGTTCACCCGTTCTGCAGCAGGAAGTGAGCGGACCTCTTTGGAGATCCTGTCGAATTCCGGATAGAGGGGATGGGACGGATCGCGGAAAGTTCCTTTGTGGAATTTTCCTGTTGGTGCAGAACAAACAACGACGAGTTTCTTTACATGCTGCGGATAGGCAAGCGTATATTCCAACGCCGTCCATCCGCCGGCGGACTGACCAAGAATATGCCATTGATCAATGCCAAGCTGTTCGCGAACAGCATCGATATCGCTGATGAGCGTCGGTATTCCGTATTCGGATTTATCCTGGACAGGTCCAGACATTCCTGTCCCCCGCGGATCGATGCGGATAAGCGTAAACTGTTTTGCCAGCTCATCCAGCATGGTCCACCGATGACCATCCACTCCCCACGACACGGGACAAATACACAAAGGTTCGCCCTGTCCGGAAACGGAGTATCCGATATGTGTGGATTGACGCTGTACAGTAAAATTCCCGTTATGCATGTGGGAATATAGTGAAGAATGATGAATTATGAATGAGAAATGATGGGGAGAGCGGGAGAATAAATGAAAAATAGTTTTAAAATTTCAAACACCCTTCCGGAAACAGAAACGTTCTGGAAGGATGTAGGAGGATTAAAACTTTGCCGAAATTCCCGCTATCGGTGTGATTCCGAAATCTGGTTTTATATTCGTCGTAATCGTTCCATCCGCATTTGCTTTATACGAATAGGACATGACATTTTCCCGGTTATACACATTCCACAGATCGATATATGCTGTCAGAGCCCAACCGTAGAGCACAAACTGTTTATCCACACGGATATCGAGTTTGTGATAATCAGGATATCGTGCTGAATTGACCGGTCCATCGACGAGATAGAACACGCCCCCTTTTTTAGCGACGCCGACTACCGGCGTATACGGATTTCCCGAAGCAAACTGGAATTTGGCGCCAATCTGCCAGCCGTCTCCCAATTCATATCCCGCAAGCAAATTCACTATATGCGGACGGTCATATTCAAAATCGTATTCCGGAAGCGCTGCGTTATCCTGCCGCCGTGAGACGGAATAAGTGTACGATGCGCTGCCGACAAATCCTTCGGTGAATTTCTTTTGCACAGACACTTCAATGCCGCGCGCATATCCGCTGCCGGTGTTCAACAACAGGTTCGAACTGTCCGGATCAACGATGATATCGTGAATATCTTTGTGATACACTTCAATCGTTGCGCGGGTATCGTCGGCAAGACGGTGTTCAATTCCTGCCACATAATGGATCGCTTTGCTGCTTTTCAACGAAAGATTTCTCGGATCGGGTGAGATCTGATAGCTCGCCGGAGTTTGGACGAATCTTCCCCAGGCAAAATTCAATGACGTCGATTCCAAAAATCTGTAGGAAACAGCAACCCGCGGACTTATATCGTTTTCATTAGTCAATGCATACCGCTCAAACCGCAATCCTGCAGAAATGGTCAATGGTTTCATGACAGTGTAGGATGATTGCAGAAAGAGTGCAGTTTTCGTTGTTGCGTTCGGTTGGAATGAAATAGTTGTTGCTGGAATAATTGTTCCTGTCCGGGTCGTATCTTCCGGAGTCCATGTAATATTTTTGGAATCGATCGATTTGCCCATCACGCCGAACTTTACATCGAAGGAAGGGGTGAATTGATAGGTCAGTTCCGATTT
>JBAYJG010000110.1:0-9346 GCA_041665225.1 Bacteroidota bacterium | reverse complement strand
GCAGGAATTCATGGTTGAGTCCAATGCCGGTGAAGATAATTTGGCAGTGTGCACGGAAACAGGATATGCTGCCAATGTGGAGATCGCAACATCGTTGGTTCCGAACGCTGAACGGTTTGATGTCAGCGAACCATTGAAAGAAGTGCACACTCCTCAATGCAAATCCATTGACGAGGTCGCTTCATTTCTGAAACTGCCGACAAATCGATGTGCAAAGTCGCTGATCTTCATCAACGACAAACAGCCGGTTCTTGTATTGATGCTTGGTAACGATCAATTGAATGAAACCAA
Organism: Bacteroidota bacterium; assembly: GCA_041665225.1. Lineage (GTDB taxonomy): Bacteria > Bacteroidota > Ignavibacteria > UBA10030 > UBA8401 > UBA8401. The sequence goes on along the minus strand of JBAYJG010000110.1, from coordinate 9,055 downwards.
ATTGCAATCTGTGTTCGGTCAGGATATTCGACCGGCTCAGACAGAAGAATTGTTGCAGTTAACCGGAGCAGATGCCGGTTCAATCGGACCTGTCGGCTTAGAATCGAAATTCACCATTGTTGCAGATAAGCGTTTGGAAAATTCCAACGGATTGGTGTGCGGTGCGAATAAGAATGATTACCACCTGTTGAATCTTGACCTGCAGCGCGATACAAAAGTGCAATCCTATCATGATTTTCGTATGGTGGAAGAAGGGGAACCGACTCCTGACGGCAAAGGGAAACTGCGTATTGTGAAAGGGATCGAAGTCGGTCATATCTTCAAACTGGGAACAAAATATTCTGCGTCGATGAAAGCGACATTCCTTGATGACCAGGGAAAAGAGAACCCGCTTATCATGGGTAGTTACGGCATTGGCGTGGAGCGGATTGTTGCTTGCCACATTGAACAACATCATGATGAATTCGGCATCAAATGGCAGAAATCAATTGCACCGTATGATGTCCATTTGATCTGCGTGAACATGAACTCTGATTCGGTGAAAAAGAAATCCGATGAACTCTATGCAGCACTGCAGTCGAAAGGAATTTCTGTGCTGTACGACGACCGGATCGATGCCAGTGCCGGATTCAAATTTAAGGATGCTGATCTGCTGGGCATGCCGCTGCATGTGATTGTTGGTGAGAAAAACCTGAAGAACAATGAAATTGAGTTGAAGGATCGGAATTCCGGGAAACGATGGAATGTATCGGCAGATGTGATCATCACTGAAGTGGTATCGTTTGTGCGCAGTTAGTATTTCCGCAAATCACCATCCGCGGTATCAGTAGAAATTCGAATGTATGCGAGAACAGAAATTTATTGTCGGCGGGGAATGGAAGAAAAGCGGGAATACATCGCCTGTCAGGAATCCATTCGATAATACTGAACTTGCCTCGTGTTGGCTTGCCGGACCCGATGATATCGAATCCGCAATTTGTTCTGCACAACACGCATTTACAGTTACTTCGCGTACTTCCGGTTTCGAACGATCGGAAATCCTGATGTCCATTGCTTCCCAGTTGACTGTGCGAAAAGAAGAATTCTCTCAGTCCATCACATCTGAAGCAGGAAAACCAATCTCTTTTTCACGGAGTGAAGTAGACCGCGCTATTATCACATTCCAAACAGCAGCCGAAGAAGCAAAACGGATCACCGGTGAAACAGTTCCGCTGGATATTTCTGCAGCAACAAAAGGAAGACTTGGAATCGTCAACCGGTTTCCAATCGGAATTGTTTTGTGCATCACACCGTTCAATTTCCCGCTGAATCTTGTTGCGCATAAGCTTGCTCCGGCTATTGCATCGGGAAATTCCTTTATCCTGAAACCAGCGCCGCAGACTCCATTAACATCCTTGTTGCTGGGAGAAGTTCTGCTGAATTCTGGATTGGCAAAAACAGCAATCAATATCCTCCCGACAACAAATGAATTGGCGGAACGGATGGTCTCAGATGATCGCATTGCTATGCTCAGTTTTACGGGAAGCGCTGCGGTCGGTTGGATGTTGAAATCGAAAGCGGGAAAGAAGAAAGTCGTTCTTGAGCTTGGAGGTAATGCAGCAGTGATCGTTGACAAAACTGCGGATGTTTCTCATGCAGTTTCCCGTTGTGTTCTTGGTGCGTACGGATATGCAGGACAAGTCTGTATTAAAGTACAGAGAATCATCGCCCATCAGTCGGCGTATGAGCGATTTGAAAAAGAATTTGTGGAAGCTACACGGAAAGTTGTTTCCGGTAATCCGACGGACAATGGAACTCTTGTCGGCCCAATGATCTCGGAACGCGAAGCGGAGCGTGTCGAATTGTGGGTAAAAGAAGCGACACAAGCAGGCGCAACAATATTGACCGGTGGAAAACGCTCCGGCAGTTTTTTTGCCCCAACTGTTTTAAAGAATGTTGCTCTTTCCATGAAAGTCTGTTCCGAAGAGATCTTTGGTCCCGTTGTGACACTGGAGAAATTTACAGAGATCAGTGATGCGTTGACGATGATAAACAGTTCGAAGTACGGTCTTCAGGCAGGTATCTTCTCCAATGATCATGCTGCGATTCAGCGACTCTACCGTGAATTGAACGTTGGCGGTGTCATTGTAAACGACTATCCGACATTTCGCGTCGACAATATGCCATACGGTGGCGTGAAAGATTCCGGTACCGGCAGAGAAGGTGTCCGATATGCAATGGAAGAGATGATGGAAAAGAAATTGTTGGTACTGTAATGGAGTTGGAAGGCAGTTAAAAAAGAATTATTAAAGGTATAATGTCTCAGTTTATTCATTTACATAATCATACGCATTATTCATTGCTGGATGGTGCAGCAACGGTGGAAACGCTCATCAAAGCTGCGGCGGATAATAATATGCCCGCCGTTGCATTGACCGATCACGGAGTGATGTTCGGAGCGATCGAGTTCTTCAAAAAGGCAAAGAAGAAGAATGTCAAACCGATTATCGGGTGCGAAGTGTATATTCTCACCAAAGGAAGTCGTTTTACCAAATCCAAAGACAGGGACGAAGGAAACGATCTTCTTGTGTCGGACGGGCGAGCGAAAAAGAAACGGGATTATCATCATTTAATTCTCCTCTGTAAGGATTTTACCGGCTATAAGAATTTAATCAAGCTTGTCACTCTCGGTCACACTGAAGGGTATTATTACAAACCGCGAATCGATTTCGAACTTCTTTCAAAACATCATGAAGGGCTTGTCTGTCTGTCTGCCTGTGCCGGCGGAGTTGTTGCCAATCCTCTGATCAACGGAGACTATACCGAAGCGAAAGAGATCGCTTCCATGTATAAGAATCTCTTCGGCGATGATTTTTATCTTGAGATCCAGGATCATGGCATTCCTGCGGAAAAGATCGTTCTGCGTGACATGCCGAAGCTTGCCAAAGAGCTCAATATCAAACTTGTTGCGACGAACGACAGCCATTATATCAAGCGGGAACACGCGATAGCGCATAATATCATGCTGCTGATTCCCGAAGCGAGCGCTACGGATACTCCGGACATCACGAATCTTCGGTATGGCACAGATCAGATCTATTTCAAGAGTTCCGAAGAGATGTGCGAACTCTTTAAGGAGTATCCCGAAGCGATAGCATCGACGTTTGAAATTGCTGATAAGTGTAATCTGGATCTGCAACTGGGCAAAAATAAAATGCCGAAGTTTCCGATCCCCGAAGATGCCGGCGTTTCAACCCTTGAAGAATATCTGGAGAAAATATCCTGGGAAGGATTGCACAGACGATATAAAGAGATCACTCCTGCCATCGAAGCGCGCATGGTTCATGAGCTGGCAGTTATTAAACGGATGGGGTATGCCGGATACTTCCTTATTGTGGCAGATTTTATCAAAGCAGCCCGTGAACGGGGAGTGATGGTCGGCCCCGGCCGTGGAAGCGCTGCGGGAAGCATTGTTGCTTATGCCACAGCAATCACGAATGTCGATCCGTTGAAATACGACCTGCTGTTCGAACGGTTCCTCAATCCTGACCGTATCTCCATGCCCGATATCGACGTCGATTTTTCCGATTGGAAACGAGATGTTGTTATCAAATATGTTCGGGAAAAGTATGGTGAAGAGAACGTCGCACAGATCATCACCTTTGGTACGCTCTCGTCAAAAGCAGTGCTGAAAGATGTTGCCAGAGTGTTGGGCATTCCTCTGCAAACAGTGGAAGCGATCACCAAACAGATTCCGACGATCCTCGGGAAAGTGATGCCGATTCAAGAAGCGCTCGATACGCTTCCCGACCTGAAGCCGTTTAAAGAGAATGCTGATCCGAAAATCCAGCAGATGTTCGAAGTAGCGAAAGTACTGGAAGGGATGAATCGCAATGCCGGCATGCATGCCGCCGGTGTGGTGATTTCTCCCGAACCGCTGAGCAATCTTGTTCCGATGTACAAAACCCCTTCAACGGAACTGATGACGCAGTTCACTATGAAGGATCTTGAAGACGCCGGTCTGCTCAAAATGGACTTTCTCGGATTGCGGACGTTGACGGTGATCGAAAATGCGCTTGGACAGATCAAGAAGAACCATGGCATTGAAATCGATATCGACAATATTCCGGAAAACGATCAAAAGACATTCGAATTGTTCGGTAAAGGACAAACAGTCGCTGTCTTCCAGTTTGAAAGTTCGGGAATGCAGGATTGGCTCCGCAAACTAAAACCGAATTCCATCAGCGACTTAACGGCCATGAACGCGTTGTATCGTCCAGGTCCAATGGAAAATATCGGCGACTTCATCAAACGAAAACATGGTCTGGCGAAGATCGAATATCTCCATCCCAAACTGGAAGAGACACTGAAGGAGACGTACGGTGTTATTGTCTACCAGGAACAGGTTATGCGCATCGCATCGGATGTCGGCGGATTTACCCTTGCCAAAGCGGATCTGATGCGGCGCGCCATGGGGAAAAAAGACAAGAAGATCATGGAGGATCTCAAAGCTGAGTTCATCGACGGCGCGCAGAAGGCGAACAAACTTTCCGCAAAGCTTGCCGGAGAGATCTTCGATTTGATCGAGAAATTTGCAAGCTATGGTTTCAATAAATCCCACTCTGTTGCGTATTCCGTCGTCGCGTATCAGACCGCGTATCTCAAAGCGCATTATCCCGCGGAATATATGGCAGCGACACTCACATCGGAAATTAGTAATACCGATAAGATCGTACTGTTCATAGATGATTGCCGCAAACTCGGCATTCAGGTCCTTCCGCCGGATGTGAATGAAAGCGAACGTGATTTCACAGTCACCAAAGGAGGGATTCGGTTCGGAATGGCGGCGATCAAGAATGTCGGCACCAATGCAGTGGATGCAATTGTGAAAGCGCGAACAGAAAAAGGGAAATTCGTTTCCTTGTACGATTTCTGCATGAAGGTGGATCTTCGTGTCTGCAATAAAAAAACGATTGAAGGTCTTGTGCTGGCGGGGGCATTCGACGGCATTAACAAGCATCGCGCACAAATGTATAAGTCGGTTGAACAAATGGTGCAGTCGGCATCCGGTGCGCAGGTACAACAAGAGCGGGGACAGGACAGTCTCTTCGGCGGTGATTCGCAGGCGACAGTCACAGTGAACATGGAACCGCAGCTTCCGAATCTTCCAATGTGGAAAGACCAAGAGAAACTGGCAAAGGAAAAAGAAGTGCTGGGATTTTATGTGTCGGGACATCCGCTGCTAAAATACGAAAAAGAGATTAATGCTTTCGCAACTGTCCATCTTGGAGATGTGGAAGGAATGAAGAACGGCACTGTGAAAGCCGGGGGGATTATCTCCAGCATCAAAAAGAAGATCGATAAGAAGGGGAATACGATGGCGTTCATCACCATCGAAGACTTTACTGGGAAAGCTGAATGTGTTGTTTTTTCCAGTGTGTACAAGAAAAATGTTGAGCTGTTGGAAGAGGAGAACATGATTCTCGTAGAAGGGAAGGGCGAAGTAAGCGGTGATATCATCAAGATCATTGTGGATGATATCTTGCCGATGGATGCCGTCCGTGAAAAATATGCAAAGAAAATATTTTTCTTGCTCAATGCGGATGAAGTTACCGATATTACGCTCACACAGCTTCGTGAGTTGATGGAGAAGAACCGCGGGAACTGCAATTGCTACTTTAATGTTGTAGGAAAAGAATTTGAAAAACAACAGGTGTTTTTGTCGAGGAAATATACTATCAATCCGACTACGGAATTTATTGAAGGCGTACAGGCAATCCTCGGGAAACACGCCATAAAACTTTCATAACAAGGAGAATACAATGAAACCTGTAATAGTTACAGATGGGAATTTTAAAAGTGAGGTATTGGATTCGCAGACACCGGTGCTTGTTGATTTCTGGGCAACTTGGTGCGGACCATGCAAAATGATTGCGCCGATCATTGAAGAACTTGCTACTGAGTACGATGGCAAGATGAAATTCGGGAAACTGGATGTGGATGCCAACCCACAAGTGTCCATGCAGTTTGGCATCCGTAGCATACCTACGTTGTTGGTCTTTAAAGGTGGCAAAGTTGTGGATCAAATCGTCGGGGCGATGCCGAAGAAAAGTCTGCTCGATAAGATCAGCCCACATATGAACTAAACAGCTGCCGCCATATCGTTTCAGTACTAAAAATCCCGTGTATGACGGGATTTTTTATGAAAAATCAGTCGGAATTAACGATTTCTCACACAGTTGTGCTATGGAATAGTAATGAAAATGTGTATTTTTGTATATGGCTGAAAAGACTATCGCTCCGCAGGCGAAAAAAAATATTCCGAAACCGCCAGATAAACCGCTGCTCTGGTTTCTTTCGACAAAGAAAAAGACTGTCAAACGTCCTACACAACCGCTGCCTGCACCGATGAAGAAGAAAAAAGTGTATCGGTACAGTGTGAAGAAGGGGACGAAAACGATCGAAGGATTTCAAAATGCTCATTCTGTTGATGAAGTAAAACGTAATCTGATCAGGTTGGGATTTGAAATCAAGTATGTACGGCGCCATTATGAATTTCAGTTTCAAGCATCAAGCAACGAGATCGTCAGTTTTGTTGTGACGAGTTCACGGTTGTTGGAACAAAAGCTGCCGTACAGTGAAGTACTGCAGATAATGGCGAACAACACCAAGGATAATAATCTTAAAGGTGCTCTGCGAAATATCATCCTGGATCTGAAGAACGGTGTCGATTCGCGGGATGCGTTCATCAAACAGGGGAAAGTGTTCGGGGAGCATGTCGCGTTGATGTTGGGTATAGCATCGAAAAGTGGTGAAATGACTTCAATCTTTAAGAGTGTTGCTATATTAGTGGAGCGTCAAGCAGAATTTAAGAAAGGATTGATCAGCTCGCTGATCATGCCGGCAATTACTTCGGTAACAGTGCTCGGGGCAATCGTTTTTTATGCAGTGTACCTAGTACCGAAAATGATGGATATGCTTGGGCCGGTGATGTCGTCCACACCTCCGCTGACCGCGTGGACACTTGAAGCGAGCAAGTTTCTAAAAGGGAACTATGAATGGATGACCGTCGTATCGCTGCTGGCGATTGCAGGATTTTATGCTTATTTGATGACAGAATCAGGAAAATTAATGCGTGACAGGGTGATCATCAGAATCCCGTATATCGGGAAAATATTGCGTAATACGAGCACGGAAATATTTTGCCGCGTTCTCGGGATCATGTATACGTCATCCAGCGAGAATGTTGAAGCGATCCAAATTGCGGCAGAAGCGAGCGGGAACGCGTATTTATCTCATCGCATCAGGACTGTGACGATTCCCAGCATGTTGAAATACGGAACGGACCTTGGGAAAGCATTTCATGCTGCTGATTTTTTCCCGGATATTTTTATATCCCGTTTCAGCACGGCAACGGAAACCGGCGCAATCAAAGAAACAGCAGTGCAGGTTGCCGATTACTATCAGTTGGAGAACCAGTTTTCGATGAAAAACCTGATGGCCTTCATAGAAATCAGCATTACAGTCGTAATCATGGCGGCATTGGTGTTTTTAACATTATTGTCTACGGAGACAGCATCTCTGAATATCGAACCCAATATGTGATGTGAACCAAGTATCGAGGTAAGTTTCTATGTCCGTTCAACAAGGTTCCATATTAAAAAAATCTCTTACCGCTGTTCTTCTGGAAAAAGGGATCATCGACGAACCCACTTTACGGAAAGCAGAAGAGGTACTCAGCAAGGACGGTACCAGATCACGAAACCAGCTGCTGCATATTCTTGCAGATCAGTTCAAGGTGAACCGCGACGCGCTATTTGCCGAAGCAGCACAATTTTACACCTTCCGTACGCTTGACATCACCAAAGATTCTGCCGATGACGGCGTTCTTGCGTTCATCCGAAAAGAATTACAGACGCTACCGTTATACCTTCGAGAGCAGGCAGTAGAGAATAAAGCACTGCCATACAAAATTGACAAGCAAAAAGAAGGGCGGTTGCTGATTATCACTCCCGATCCTACCAATGCCGGTATCTACAACATTGCACGGTCGTTCGAGAATAAGAAATTTGAAATCTGTTATGTTCCACTGTCTCAATGGCAAGATATCTGGAACCGGGTGAGCATCGACCGGGCAATCTACAAGGATCATGAAACAGAACTGCGTGACGAAGGATTTGTGCAGGAGGATGACGAAGAAGGGGAAAAATTCGAACAAGAGATCGACGAGGAAATTAGCAGAAGCGGTCTTGTATCGCTGATCGAAAGTATTTTTGTCGATGCGGTTCGAGTGGGTGCGAGCGATATTCATGTGGTTCCCAAAGGTGAAAAGATCACGGAATTTTATTTCCGCGTGGACGGCAGGCTATCGCGATGGTATACACACACGGAAACACGGGCCGAAGCAGTTTCTGCTGTGGTAAAAGACCGCGCGAAAAACCTCGACCGATTCGAACGGAATTTAGCGCAGGACGGTTTCGCGCAACTGATGATCGATAAAAAAACGATCCGGTTCCGGTTATCTGTGATTCCGTTGGTCGGCCATGAACTGAAGAACAAGTTTGAGTCGATCGTTATTCGTATCCTGCGTGAACCGACCATGGGGAAAAGGATCGAAGAGCTTGGTTTCGATCCGTACAGCGAAGGCGTGATGAAGCGGGCAATAAAAAAACCGCACGGCATCGTCATTGTTACCGGACCGACAGGAAGCGGTAAAAGTACGACGCTGGTGGCTGCGTTACGTACGATTATGGATCCCTCCCTGAATATCATTACGGTGGAAGATCCGGTGGAGTATTTTATTGAAGGTGCACGGCAGGTAAAACTGAATCCGAAATTGGATTTCGAAGGGGCGTTACGGGCGATCCTTCGTCACGATCCTGATATTGTTATGGTCGGTGAGATGCGTGATAAAACGACGGCAGAAATTGCCATCAAGCTGGCAAATACCGGTCACTTGACTCTCTCGACTTTGCATACAAACGACGCTCCCAGCGCGCTGTCCCGTTTATTCAAGATGGGTGTCGAACCGTTCCTGATTGCGTACAGCGTTAATATCGTTATTGCACAACGCCTG
>JBAYJG010000109.1:0-9367 GCA_041665225.1 Bacteroidota bacterium | reverse complement strand
TTGATGGTGTCTTCGAGTTTCACGTAACGGCCGGGGATACCGGTGAACTGTTCTGCAACGTGGAACGGCTGCGAAAGGAAGCGCTGGATCTTACGCGCTCTGGAAACAGTCAGTTTGTCCTCGTCGGAGAGTTCATCCATACCAAGGATGTTGATGATATCCTGAAGATCTTTGTACTGTTGCAGAATTACTTTTACAGCTTTTGCAACATCGTAATGGTGTTGACCAACGACCAATGGATCCATAATACGCGATGTTGAATCCAACGGATCAACGGCGGGATAAATACCAAGTTCGGAAATCTGACGGCTCAACACTGTCGTTGCATCCAAGTGCGAGAATGCCGCTGCCGGTGCCGGATCGGTCAAGTCATCCGCAGGAACATAGATCGCTTGCACGGATGTGATGGAACCTTTTCGTGTTGAAGTGATGCGTTCTTGTAATGCGCCCATTTCTGTGGCAAGTGTCGGCTGGTAACCTACTGCCGACGGCATACGGCCGAGCAGTGCAGATACTTCGGAACCTGCCTGTGTGAAACGGAAAATATTATCGATAAAGAGCAGAACATCTTTTCCTTCATCATCGCGGAAATATTCTGCTATGGACAACCCTGTCAACGCCACGCGCAGACGTGCTCCCGGCGGCTCGTTCATTTGACCGAACACAAGTGCGGTCTTCGCAAGAACGCCAGATTCTTTCATTTCCAACCAGAGATCGTTTCCTTCACGGGTACGTTCTCCGACACCTGCAAACACGGAATAACCGCCGTGCTCTGCCGCAATGTTACGGATCAATTCCTGAATCAACACTGTCTTACCCACACCGGCGCCGCCAAAGAGACCGGTCTTCCCGCCTTTGGTGTACGGTTCAAGAAGGTCAACAACCTTGATACCGGTTTCGAACATCTCTTTCTGCGTGGAAAGTTCGTCAAATTTCGGTGCAGGACGATGGATAGGATACCGTGTTACTCCCTTAATCTCGCCGAGGCCGTCTATGCCGTCACCAATCACATTGATCAACCGGCCAAGTGTATTCGGTCCGACAGGAATGGAGATCGGATGTCCTGTATCGATCGCTTTCATGCCGCGAACAAGACCATCCGTCGAATCCATAGCAATAGTGCGGACACGATTTTCACCCAAATGCTGCTGCACTTCTACGATCAGTTCGTCTTTCATCCCTTCAATGTTCGTCCGGGGGATCTTGATTGCATTAAGAATATTCGGCGGGGTACCATCTGAAAAATCGATATCAACAACAGGTCCGATAACCTGAACAATTGTTCCTTCGTTCATTGCTTTCCTTTCACGTTTCGAATTGGTGATTTTATTACAAAAGTGAAGTAAAATAAGGAGTTTTTGGAAGATAATCAATGTAAAACTTCAGGAAAAACTACATCTTCTTTCCAGACTCAAACAGACATCGATCGAAGAATCCCTTTAACAATTATTTCACCGTGCAGACGTCCATTTTCAATGAAAATGGAATTGTTATTCTTCCCTGCAACAATCGACCCTGCGACATAGAGGCCCTGAACATTGGTCTCTAATGTATCGGGATTCCGTTTTGGTGAATTGTCTTCGGGATTCAGTTCAATTCCGCAGGTTCTCAGGAATTCATAGTCCGGATGATATCCGGTGAGTGCAAACACAAAGTCATTTTCGATCTCAAATTCACCATCGGTATTTTTCAGACGGACTCTATTCTCCATTATGGAGAGAACCTGTGTATTGAACAACGCTGTGATCGATTTTTCTTTGATCCTGTTTTCCAGATCAGGGAGGATCCAATATTTGATCTTTTCAGAAAGTTTCTCGCCGCGATGAACCAGTGTCACTCTGGCGCCATGCCGAAATAGCTCCAGAGCAGCGATGGCGGCTGAATTCTTCGCACCAATCACCAGCACATTTTGGCGATAGTATCGGTACGGTTCGTCATAATAATGGGAGACTTTGGGAAATAGTTCTCCCGGGATATTGAGATAATTCGGATTATCATAATATCCTGTCGCAAGAACAACATTCCGTGCCTCATAATACGCCTTCGATGTCTTCACGGAAAAGAGATCTCCCGATCGCGCAACAGATGTAACATGTTCAAAATAGCGGCAATTCAAATTATAGTACTCCGCAACGCGGGTATAATATTCCAATCCTTCTGCGCGGGATGGACGCATTTGTGCCGAGGTGAAGGGGATGTTCCCTATCTCCAGCAGTTCGGGAGTTGAAAAAAAGGTCATCTCGGCCGGAAAGTTCTGCAGTGAATTTACGATCCCTCCCTTTTCAATGACCACATACTGTAGACCATTCTTCTGCGCTTCGATGGCGACAGCAAGTCCAGAAGGACCTGCGCCGATAATGATAACATCTACCATTTGCATTCCGATCGATAAATAAATAATAAACAGCCAATCTAAAAACAGATCTGCCGTTTCAGTGGTCGCGTATGGTCTCGAACCGTCGATCCACTGAACTTTGGGAGTGACAATCCATCGAAATGATGGTGCGTCCCTACACCTTCTGCCGTTATACTCTGGGAAATACTTGGAATAGATTTTTCGTTATAGCGCGAAGCACCGACAATACTATTTTATCTGTTTAATCTTTAACAGAACAACGCCATGATACGGTACTTTTGATTCAAACGTGCCGTCAGAAATGCCAAGATCTTTTTGCCTCCAGAGATCACGAACAGAAAATTTCCCATTGATTCCTATATCCCTTCCCCGGACTTGAATTTTTGCTACTGGCGTATCATCCCAGCTAAAATTCTCCACGGGGGTTTTTCCTTCTTCACCTACAAAGAACAATCCGACCGCCTGAGAACTGTCCGACAGTGGTTTTGCCCAGACTTGCTTTCCATTACCTTCCGAAATACGGCGGGCCTGCATTCCCAACGGATCCTGATTGACCTCAAGAACTTCGTCATTGGTGAGCAAGTTCAACGTAAAGTCGTCCATCTTTGCAAGATCACAACCGATGAGCAATGGTGCAGCTAATAAGCACCACAAACTGATATGGGTATATTGTTCATCTGGTTTCAATTTCGTTGGATGAAGCTGCGGTCCCCAACCAACCCGCCCCACGACCAACATATCGGGATCGTTCCAATGTCCAGGACCGGCGTATTGTTCATGTCCGGCCTGTTGAAACCCTATTTGCATCATGCTTGACCATGAATCGGAAATATCACCTGTTGTGCGCCAGCAATTCCCGCCGACATCGGCGCCCCATTTCCAGACATCTCCCATCCCGTATTGACACAAACTGTAGACGATATCGCGCTGAACGTTATCCAGCGCCGAACGCATCACCCGGTACGGCTTTTGTAACTCGGGAAGGGATGTGTTCAGTGCGATCTTTCCATACGAACACCAATCATATTTAAGGTAGTCGATTCCCCATTCAGCATATCGACGGGCATCTTGCTCTTCAAAGTGATAACTTGCCGTATATCCGGCACATGTCAGCGGTCCCGGAGAGGAGTAAATTCCGATTTTAAGCCCTTTGCTATGCACGTACTCGGCTAATTTTTTCATATCGGGGAATTTTTTATTGGTGTTGATCATTCCGTTCGCATCCCGCTGAATTCCTTTCAGATGATCTTCCGTAGCATCCGGTTTGATCTCCCAACAATCATCAATGTTGATGTATGACCATCCATGATCGGCCAATCCTGATGATACCAACGCATCGGCAGACACCCGTACTTTTTCATCATCAACGGCAGATGCCCAACAATTCCAGCTATTCCATCCCATGGGAGGCGTTAAAGCGATTGTTTTCCCGACGGTGATCAGCAATTCACGTTCTGTTTTCCCGGCACTATTTTCTGCCATCATCGTTACAGGGTAATTCCCTTCTATGTTCAAAACTCCTGAGATCATTCCGGTTGAGGCATCAAACTGCAATTCCTTTGGCAGATTCCGAACGGAAAGTTTCATAGGTTTTTGTCCAGATGCAGCAATTGTATAGAGCAAAGGATGCCCAGGCCGAACACCGAATACTTTTGGACTGTTGATACGCGGTACGTCTGATTGCTTCGGCGTAAGGATATAATATGCATCGGATGGTTGACCGTGTCGGGAAATGAGCTGAGATGGAGGTACAGGTTCTTTCAAAACAATCCTGGCATCGCACCAGTCCGCATGATCGTAATCGATCCCATCACCGCCGTCCGTTACGAGCAAACCAAGCAATTGAATGCCGGAGAGATCGATGTCAATTTTTTCGGCCGCTGCATTTTTTTTCAATATCGCACTTTCCCAAAGTATTTTTTTGTCGCCGATAAGATAAAACTTTGCACTCCCTTGCACCGTTGCTTCATCATCCAGTCCGACGGAACCGATAAAGCGTACCCCTTTTCCATTCAACTGAAGCAGATACCGGCTTGTAGCATGTGTCCCTACTCCCCGCCCGTATTTTACTCCTCCAATAGAGAGCGGATTACCGTCGACCGAAGCATTCACTTTTGGAAAGCTCCATCCAATATCCATTGTTGAGAGGTCGAGTTCATCAAGCCAAACAGTTTGACTGTAGAGTTGTTCTGTGCCGGCAGAAACAAGAAATAGTATCCATACGCAACAACGTTTCAAAATGTATGTCATCTAACCACCTAGTATGTTATGGTAATGCATCAAGACCAATTGAATTTCAAGTACTGTTATTGACGAAAAGGTAGAGTATCCTGTTTGGAATAGCAACAAAGAATATACCTCCCCCTATCGTTTAGACTGAAACACTCTTGTTCTCATCGATAGCAAGGGTTTTCAATGAAGTACTAGAAGTGGTCTCAAAAATACCTAATCATTGTCTTTTCGATCCCGCTTTAGCGGGAGAGAAATCTCGATTTTGTCTTCAATTATTAAAGCGAGATTCCCTGCCTGCCGGTTCCAAAGGAACACCGTTGGTGCAGGCAGGCTCACTTGCCCCTTTGGGGCTTCGTTCGGAATGACAATAAAATTAATTTTTGAGATAGCTTCTACTTAGAATCCATTTCAACAGTGGCAAGTCAATGACTACGGTATTTTTGTTTTTGAAATGCCTTCTATGATCTCTAAAAAATAAAAAACCCTCAGCCAAGGACTTTGACTGAGGGTTTCTGACACTCTACCGATACCAGGGTATTGATCCCAGACTATCGGTATGGGATTATTAGTACATATCACCCATTCCACCGCCCTGAGGCATTGCGGGAACTGCTTTTTTCTCTTCAGGTTTTTCCACGATGGTTGCCTCAGTTGTGAGAAGCAATGCTGCGACGCTTGCTGCATTTTCCACTGCAACACGGCTCACCTTGGTCGGATCGATAACACCGGCCTGAATCAGGTTCTCGTATTTTTCTGTAAGAGCGTTAAAGCCGAAATCGTCTTTACCGTTCTTCACTTTGTCAACCACAACTGAGCCGTCAAGTCCAGCATTGGCAACGATTTGCCGCAGCGGTTCTTCCAGCGACCGGCGAAGGATCTGTACGCCAGTTGCCTGATCGGCATTATCGGTCTTCACATCGTTAAGGGCATCGATCGTGCGGAGCAATGCAACGCCGCCGCCGGGTACAATACCTTCTTCCACTGCTGCACGTGTTGCATGCAGAGCGTCTTCCACACGGGCTTTCTTCTCTTTCATTTCCACTTCGGTGGATGCGCCGATCTTCAACACGGCAACACCGCCGGAGAGTTTTGCAAGACGTTCCTGCAGTTTCTCTTTATCGTAATCCGAAGTTGTTTTTTCAACCTGGGATTTGATCTCAGCAATGCGTTTTTTGATATCCTCTTTCGTTCCTGCGCCTTCGACGATTGTTGTATTGTCTTTATCAACAACAACTTTTTTCGCAGTACCAAGATATGCAAGGGTTGCATTTTCCAATTTATATCCTTTTTCTTCCGAGATGACCTGTGCGCCCGTCAGAATCGCGATATCTTCCAACATCGCTTTGCGGCGATCGCCGAAACCAGGAGCTTTTACGGTCACTACGCGGAGTGTTCCACGCAGTTTGTTCACGACCAATGTCGCCAGTGCTTCGCCTTCCACTTCTTCTGCGATGATCAGTATCGAACGACCGGATTGTGCCATTTTCTCGAGGATCGGCAGCAGGTCTTTCATTGCACTGATTTTCTTGTCGTGGATCAGGATGTATGGATTTTCGAGCTCTGCTTCCATCGTATCCGCATTAGTCACGAAATACGGAGAAAGATAACCGCGGTCAAATTGCATACCTTCCACAACGTCTACAGTTGTTTCAGTTCCCTTTGCTTCTTCAACGGTGATCACTCCATCTTTACCGACCTTTTCCATTGCGTCTGCGATCAAGTTTCCGATTGTCGGATCGTTATTCGCGGAAATAGTTCCAACCTGTGCGATCTCTTTCTTTCCATTGACAGGCTTGCTCATCGCTTTCAGACGTTCAATCACTTTGGTGACTGCAAGGTCGATACCGCGTTTCAAATCCATGGGATTTGCACCTGCGGTAACATTCTTCAAACCTTCACGGACGATCGCTTGTGCAAGAACGGTTGCAGTGGTTGTACCGTCACCGGCAACATCCGATGTTCTGGAAGCAACTTCACGGACCATCTGAGCGCCCATGTTCTCGATTGCATCTTCCAGTTCGATCTCTTTCGCAACAGTGACGCCGTCTTTTGTGACGGTCGGTGCACCAAATTTTTTGTCGATGACAACGTTACGGCCCTTCGGACCGAGCGTTACTTTTACTGCATTTGCTAATTGATCGACGCCGCGCTTTAAACCGGCACGTGCATCAAAATCAAACGTAATTATTTTTGCACCCATAGTAGTTTCTCCTTGATGTAGTTTTCAATGTCGTAAAGTTATTTCGGCATGATTGCGAAGATGTCGCTTTCACGCATGATGAGGACTTCTACCCCATCAACAGTCACTTCAGTGCCGGAATATTTTCCATACAGCACTTTGTCTCCCACTTTCACTTCCATCGGGATCTTTTTCCCGTCCTCGGTGGTTTTTCCCGGTCCTGCCGCAATCACTTCTCCCCACACCGGTTTTTCTTTTGCTGTATCAGGAAGAAAAAGTCCGCCTTTGGTCTTTTCTTCTGCTTCAGCAGGTTTCACAACAATACGATCTGATAATGGATGAATTTTCATAGATCCTCCTTATAACATGTTGATTTATTGCAAGTTATGGAAACTGTGTTTTCTGGCACTCTCTATCATTGAGTGCTAATATAATGACAAAATGATCACTAGTCAAGAAATTTCAGTAAATCATTGCTTAAACGATAAGCCCGTTTGACAGCGTTATGATGCGGTCTGCCCGATTGGCGAGTTCTTTGTTATGAGTAACAATAACGAAGGTTTGATTTCTTTTTGTTCTGAGGTCGAAAAGCAGGTTATGGAGTTTTTCAGCATTTTCCGAGTCAAGGTTGCCGGAGGGTTCATCGGCAAAAACAATCTTGGGCGAATTCATCAATGCTCGGGCAACCGCTACCCGTTGTTGCTCCCCTCCTGATAATTCACTTGGTTTGTGATGCTCTCTCTCTACCATGCCCACATCGCTGAGCAAAGTTCTTGCAGTATCGATCACTTCCGCATTCGAACGTCCGGCAATGTATGCTGGCATTAGAACATTTTCCAAGGCAGTAAATTCAGGCAGTAAATGATGGAATTGGAAGACAAAACCGATATTGTTATTACGCACTTTGGAAATTTGCTCATCCGAGTATTTTGTGATATCCACATCATTAAAAAATATTTCGCCTTCGGACGGTTTATCCAGAAGTCCCAATAGATGTACTAACGTGCTTTTCCCTGCTCCGGATTGTCCAACGATGGCGACAATCTCTCCTTGAGCAAATGACAACGTGATTCCTTTTAACACTTCCAGGAAATTGGAAGGTGATGTGAGATAACGTTTTTTGATATTTCGAGCTTCTAAAATCATAATTACTCCCAACGGACTGCTTCTGATGGCTGTAACAATGCCGCCCGCTTTGCGGGATAATATGCGGCCAGTGAACATAACAATAGTGCGGAGAGCGGTACAAGAACCAGATCCATCGTCCTCATTTCAATTGGAATTGCCGGAATAATGTAGACAGTAGAATCCAATGCAAATAATTGGAATTTGACTTGCATCCAGCAGATGAGTGAGCCAAGCCCGAGGCCCAAAAGTGATCCGACGATACCAACCATCAATCCTTCCAGCCGGAAAATAGTGAGAATATCATTCTGCGTTGCCCCCATCGCCTTCAAGATCCCTATATCGCGCGTCTTTTCAATCACGGTCATTGTCAGCGATCCAAGAAGATTGAACGATGCCACCGATATAATGAGTGTTAGAATAATGAATGCGCTCCATCGTTCGACCTGCATCACCGAATAAAGATCTTTATGCAAATCATACCACGATTGGGCAGTAATAGTATCGCCATATTTTGATCTCATTTCTGCGATGAAATCTTCAGAGTCCTCGATGGACCGTAAACGAATATCATAACCGTAGATTGACGATGTGGCAAACAATCGTTGCGCGGTATTCAACGACGTGAATGCATACAATCCATCGTAATCCTTATTCTTCGCCTCATAAATTCCGATCACCCGCAACGCAAACAGTTGCGGCGCGGCAAAACCGGTGAGCACATCCTGCACTCCCGCTGTGGTCACCACATACAACGTGTCACTAATACTTATCCCAAGTTTGTCCGCCAAACTATATCCGACAACAATCTCTGGGACCCTGTCGGTAAAATGAGCATTTCCAACAATCATGCTTTGTGAAACGCCGGAGACATTTGAAAGTGATTCCGTTTCAAGGCCGCGGATCATAATCACTTTTGCCGTACTGTTGGAAACCAACATTCCTTTCCCGGAGACGAATGATGAATGAGCGGCAACATCAGGATGTTTCAGGATATAGTCATTGATTGATGCAATTTGAACGGAATCAGTATTCTTCGGGATCTGAATTCTAACATGAGGATCAAAGCCAACAAGGATATTCGTAACCAAACCGTTAAATCCATTAAAAACCGATAAGACGACTATAAGTGCAGCCACACCGATTGTTACGCCGAGGATGGAAATCAGCGAAATTACGGTAATAAAACCGGCTTCCTTTTTTGCCAACAAATATCGCTTTGCTATAAAGAGAGTATATTTCATCAGCCTAACCTGATCGCTTTGATTGGATCCAGTTTAGCCGCCAACCGGGCAGGAAGATATGAAGCTGCAACGCACAAGACTATACTGATTGCCGATACAATGACAAACGTCTCGATCCTGAAATAGATCGGAACGGTTTTCATAAAGTAAATCGTCGACGGCAATGAGAAAAAATGATATTGCTGCTGGGTCCAACAGATAAGAAATCCAAAAACATTGCCCAACATGGTC
>JBAYJG010000108.1:0-9375 GCA_041665225.1 Bacteroidota bacterium | reverse complement strand
GGAACGCTACACCGGTACCCCCGTGATGATCGAAGGTGCGGACAAATACGAAGGTTGGAAGATTTCCTATAACTTCAAGTCGCAAAAAGGAAGAGTGACGCTGGGGGAAACATCGGAAGATCAGGGGTATTATCAAGGTCAGCAGATTAAAAAAGTTGACAAGAATATGCTCTTCATTTCGGATGGATACTATTCCACGTGCGAATACGGCCATCCGCATTTCTATTTTTTTAGCCCTGAAATGCGTGTAACGGTGCGCGACAAGATCGTCGCTCGTCCCATCTATCTCTATATCGCGGATGTACCGGTCTTCGCCCTGCCATTTGGGGTGTTCCCCAGTCAGGGAGGGCGCCGTTCCGGTATTATCGCTCCCGCATTCGTGGACAAAGGATCACGCGGGACGGGTCTTGAACACTTTGGATATTATTTTGCATTGAGTGATTATATGGACGCTGCTGTCGTCGGCGATTGGCTCACCGGCGGTACATGGCGCGTCAGTCCGAATTTCCGGTACACCAAACGGTACGATTTCTCCGGATCGCTCTCCGGTTACTATCAGCGGGCCATCGAGAACGAATCGAGGGATCCTGATTACATGGACCGTGCGGATTATTATGCGAATCTTGTGCACAATCAGTCGTTCAATCCAACGACGCAAATGAGTGTGAACTTTTCTTTTGCAAGCTCTGAGAGTTTCAAACGTGCATTAACACGACAGGAATATCTCAATCAGGAAATTATCTCCAATGCCACTCTCAGCAAAAGTTGGGAGGGAACGAACAACAGCATGAGCATGAACATCAACCGCCGGCAGAATCTTGTCAACGGCTCCATTACGAACACGCTCCCGTCGGTTTCGTTCAGTCATTCGCAAAGTTATCCGTTCCGGTTCGGCAATGCGAAAAACAGTTCCAGATCGGACTATGCGTGGTATGAGATGATCGGTATGAGTTACGGCGGAAATTACCAGCGGGTTGACAACAAAACGCGCTCTGTCGATACACTTCCGTTCAATACGTATAACCGTCAGGGAATCAATCATACTCTCTCTTTCAATGCCGCGCCCAAGGCGGGATATTTTACCATATCACCATACTTCAATTATAATGAAAAATGGTATGATAAAAGTCTCGCCATTGTCGGGAAAGATGCATCGGGAAATCCTGTTACTGCAGATAAAAATGGATTTGAAGCGGTGCGTACGTTCAGCATGGGTGTTGGCGCCTCGACCAAATTATACGGAATCTTGCAGCCACCGATTCCTGGTGTTGCAGGTTTTCGCCATACTGTGCTGCCATCGGTGAGTTATAATTATCAGCCGGATTTCTCCGAAAAGAAATACGGTTATTTTACGCGGTATACTGATGCTGCTGGAAGAGAACAAAAGTTCAACAGGTTTCAGAAGGAAATATATGGCGGCGCATCGGCGGGAGAACAGCAGGCAGTCAGTCTCTCAGTCGGGAACATCTTTGAAATGAAAACCTCGGCAAAAGATACAACTGAAAAAGAGCAGAAAATCCAATTGATGAACGTCAGTTTGGGAACAAGCTACAATTTTGCCGCGGACAGTTTCAATCTCGCCGATTTATCTGTAAGCTACCGTACGGATATTGGACAATACCTGGGGGTCAGCGGCAGCAGCACCTACCGTTTTTATGATTACAATAGAACCGCAAATACCCGCGTCAATAAATATTTAATCGAGGAGGGGAAGGGGATTGTTGAACTGACGAATGTATCGGTCAGTCTTTCTACTTCGCTCCGCGGTGAAAAGAAACAAGCGCAGACGCAGCAGGAGATCAATGACAGCACCCGTGTTGCCGAGAACGAACGAAATCAGAATGCGAGCGGATATAAAGGGATCTATGGTAATACAGAGCCGGATTTCAGCATCCCGTGGAGTCTTTCTCTCAATTTTAATTTCTCACAGAATCAGGAAAATCCCACTCGGAAATTCCGTTCGGCGAACATCAGCGGAAATCTTGATTTCAATCTTACCGAGAACTGGAAATTTACCGCCTCCTCCAGTTATGACCTCGTCTCAAAACAATTTGCTGCACCGCAGATCAACATCTCCCGCGATCTGCACTGCTGGCTCATGAACTTTTCTTGGAGCCCTCTTGGTCCGTACTCCGGCTATCGCTTTGAGATCCGCGTGAAAGCCCCGCAGTTACAAGACATCAAAGTGACGAAACAAAATAACGATCGGTTATAACTATTCTATACAGTTAGAAATCTTGATACTATTGCAATTTTGTAATCTAGAAAAATTTATATGAACCGCCTCTCCCTCGAAAAATCTCCCTATTTGCTGCAGCATGCTTCTAATCCTGTGGACTGGTATCCATGGGGGGAGGAAGCGTTTCAAAAAGCGAAACAAGAGAACAAACCGATCTTTCTCTCTATTGGATATTCCACCTGCCATTGGTGCCATGTGATGGAACGGGAATCATTCGAGAACGAGACGATCGCATCGGTGATGAACAAGTATTTCATCAACATCAAGGTGGACAGGGAGGAACGTCCTGAT
This sequence comes from Bacteroidota bacterium, assembly GCA_041665225.1. Lineage (GTDB taxonomy): Bacteria > Bacteroidota > Ignavibacteria > UBA10030 > UBA8401 > UBA8401. Next base: position 6,845 of record JBAYJG010000108.1, on the reverse strand, counting down.
GTCGATAAAGTGTACATGTCCGCTGTGCAGACCATGATAGGACAAGGGGGATGGCCGCTCACTGTATTTCTAACGCCGGATCTCAAGCCATTCTACGGTGGAACCTATTTCCCGCCGAAGGATGCGCACGGACGTCCGGGACTTCCGACATTATTGGAACGGATTCATGAAGTGTGGCAGACTGAACAGGAAAATGTTATCCATTCCGGTGATGAACTCACGAAGCAGCTGCAACATCGTCATTATGTAGAGAGCAAGCACACGGAGATTGATGAGACGATCTTGAAACGGACGTATCATCAGCTTGCAGCGGGGTATGATCCGAAATATTCCGGATTCGGCAGCGGGACGAAGTTTCCAAGACCAGTCGTGCTGAACTTCCTGTTCCGATACTATTATAGAACAAAGGATGCGGAAGCACTGAAAATGTCGCTGACGACGCTGATGGCAATGGCGAGCGGTGGGATGTACGATCATCTTGGCGGAGGATTTCATCGCTACTCCGTTGATCCGCAATGGAGAATTCCACATTTCGAAAAAATGTTATATGACCAGGCACAGCTGGTCCATTCGTATCTCGATGCATATCAGATAACGCACGACGAGTTCTTTGCAACGGTAGCGCGTGAAACTTTGGAATACGTGATTCGGGAGATGACCTCTCCGGAAGGGGGATTTTACTCCGCGGAAGATGCAGATAGTGTCGATCCGGAAAATGCCGGTCATCGTGTGGAAGGTGCATTCTATGTCTGGAAAAAATCTGAAATAGATTCAATGCTGACTGCTGAAGAGTCTTCGCTTTTCTGCCACCACTTCTCGGTTGAAGAACAAGGGAATGCCCTGAGCGATCCGCATCAGGAATTTGTCCAAAAGAATATTCTATTTAATCCTTTCACGATCGAACAGGCGGCGGAACATCTTTCTATTGACGTGAAAACTGCAGAGCGATTGTTATCCTCGGCAAAGAAGAAACTCTTTGCTCGGCGGAACCGTCGTCCCCGGCCGCTGCTGGATGACAAAGTGCTCGTGTCGTGGAACGGTTTGATGATTGGAGCATGCGCCCGCGCTTCCGGAATTTTAAATGAGCAACACTATCTCCGGACAGCAGTGAAGGCAGCAGATTTCATCTATGCTACCATGTATCATAGTGAGAGCAAATCGTTGCTGCGGCGGTACAGGGATGGAGAAGTGAAGTTCGAAGCGCATTTGGACGATTATACATTTTTAGCCTCCGGAGTGATAGAGCTTTACAAAGCAACTGGCGACCTGCGTTGGATACACTGGGCGGAAGAATTATCCGGCACCTCGGTCACACAGTTTTGGGATTCGGCAGAAGGAGGATTCTATGATACTGCTGGAAAGGATCCCTCGATCCTTGTTCGGATGAAGGAAGCGTATGACGGCGCCGAACCGACCGGGAATTCATTGGCAGTGATGAATCTGTTGCAGCTGTATCATTATACGAATGATGAACCGTTGAAAGGATATGCGGTAAAAACATTGAAATATTTTTGCACGTTGCTGGAGCAGTCGCCACAGATTATGCCGCAATTGATGGCGGCGGTAGAATATTTTCATGCTCCGCCGGAGCACCTGGTGATTACGGTTGAGAACACCGATGACGGAAAGCAAATGGTCAGGTCTGCGGCGGATGTATTTCTTCCGCATTTGAATATTGTCGTGATGAACAAGCAGGAGAAAAACTACTTTGCTTCCCGTTTTCCATTTATGATGGAAATGAAGCCGACGAACGGCCACGCAACAGCGTACCTGTGCAAGGACTACGCATGTCAGCTTCCCATTGTCGAGCCGGAAGAATTATCCAGACAACTAATTCACCATTGAACGCAAACTGCAGGCGGGAAACAGTCAGTGTGAGAATCAGTCCTACAAGGTCGTAGGAGTGAGGAAATGCTTGGAAAAACACAAAATTTCTTATTGCAACTTGACTTCTCTCTCTTTATCTTGATGATTATATCATAGATGACTGCGGTCATGGCGCCGTAATTAAAATTACTGATAAGGGCTTGAACAATGAAAATCAAATCTTCAACGCTGGATGAAGGCAAAGTTGTGGTGCTCGAACCGAAGGGTTCGCTGGTCGGTGGGGATGAGACAGACGAGCTGAAAAAGACTGTCGCCGGATTACTGGAGCATGGAAATAGAAAGCTGATTGTCGATCTTGGCGATGTGGAATACCTTAACTCGTCCGCTATCGGAGCGCTCGTCTCTGCACACACGTCCTATTTGAACCGCCAGGGGAAACTGATTCTCTGCAATGTCAATAAAAGTATCACCAATGTTTTCGTCGTGACGAAATTATCGACGATCTTCACTACTGCGGAAAAGCGCGAGGATGCGATTTACGCAATTGCAAAGTAAATAACGTTTAACTATTATTTTTTAAATTACAAGGAGTCGATTTATGAAACAAGGTTCACTCAACACCGTCATTATCTTTGGAGCGCTTATCCTCGGATTTTTGATCTATGAATACATGTTGCCGCAGTTTATCAAAGACGGCGGCTACCTCGTGGCTGGTCTTGCTGCATTGTCCATCATGGTGGTCACATACGTTGTCGAGCGTCTGCTGTCGTTAAAAAAAGCAGGCGGTAAAGGTCCCCTGCCGAAATTTCTGAAAACGCTCGTTACCAACCTCAATGCGAATGATATTGCAGCGGCAATCAGCGCGTGCGATGCACAGCGCGGTTCCTTGGCGAACATCGTGAAGACCGGTCTGGAACGCTATCAGGAATTGATGGGCAAGAAAGACATGAACAAGAAAGAAAAGATGGAAGAAGTGAAGCGTGTGATTGAAGAAGCGACCATGCTGGAAATGCCAATCCTGGAAAAGAACCTGATCTCCCTTTCCACCATCGCGTCTATCTCGACCATGGTCGGTCTGCTCGGAACAGTGCTTGGTATGATTCGTTCGTTTGCAGCTCTGGCAAAAGCCGGCGCAACCGATGCTGCTGCTCTGTCCCTCGGTATCTCTGAGGCACTGATCAATACGGCCGGTGGTATCGCCATCGCCATTGTCGCCATTGTTTCCTATAACTTCTTTACGACAAAGATCGACGGAATGACCTATATGATCGATGAAGCGAGCAAGGACATCCTGATGAATCTCCAGTCCAAACACGAATAATTTTTTAGAGCGGAGCCGCTATGTCAAAATCGAAACGAGTCGGGTTCAAACTAGATATGACCCCGATGGTGGATGTCGGCTTTCTTTTGTTGACGTTCTTTATGTTGTCGACAACATTCAAACCGCAGGATGTTGCCGAGGTATCGATCCCTGTATCCCATTCCGCCTTCAAACTGCCGGACATCGATGTGATGACTGTGACTGTGGACAAGGAGGGGAGTGTATTTCTCGGAGTTGATAACCAGAACCTTCGCGGAGCGTTGTTCGGTCCGCAGTATGTGTTGAAAGCCGGTGTGGCCGTCACGTTGCAGGAACTTCCGGAATTACTGCGTAATGCGCGTATCCGGAATCCGAAACTCCGGACTGTGATCAAAGCAGACCGGGAATCAGAATACAAAGTGATCCAAAGCGTCATGGAAACCCTCCAGAAAGAGAATATCACACGGTTTAATCTTGTGACAGATCTGGAAAAATAATTTTTAGGAGTAACGACCTATGGCAGATGTAGATTTATCGCAATCGAAGGGTAAGCAGAAACACAAAGGGAAAAAGAAGAAGAAACGTATTGCCGTCCGTATCGATATGACACCAATGGTGGACGTTGCATTTCTCCTGTTGACCTTTTTCATGCTGACGACATCTATGAGCAAGCCTCAAACGATGGAGATCAACTTGCCTCCGGCGGACACCAAAGCGGATGTCGCCGAATCCAATCTTTTAACACTCCGCATCACTGATGATTTCCGGATCTTCTGGAATGTTGGAACGGAAAAACCGGTGACGGTGGATGGGGCAAATAAAAAAGAACGACTCATCAACCTGGGCAAATTACTGAAGGACCGTAGCCGGGCAAATCCGAAATTGATCTCCCTGATCAAAGTGGATGGCAAGGCGAAGTATATCGATATGGTGGATATCATGGATGAGCTGAATATCAATGATATCACGCGCTTCAGCCTTGCACCAATGGAAGATAAGGACAAAAAAGAAATAGGTACATTGTAATTTTCGAAGAACAATGTAATTCAATGGAGATAGTATTATGGCAACAACAACAACCGAGAAATTAGGCTATGGGTATCAAGAGCTGCGGTTGCTTTCAAGAAAGTATTCCGTTACGGCCTTGATCATCGCTGGGAGTTTCCATTTTGTCGGGATGGGAGCCTACTACGGTGTGCAAGCATTGCTCGAAGAAGATGAACCCGTGTATTCCGTACGAATTATGAAATATAGCGACCTTGGCCCGCCGCCGTCTATTACAAACTCGCAAGCCGCTCCGGCAGTGTCCGTGGAAGCACCTGTTGCAAAACCAACCGTCGGTACTCCGGTACCGGTACCGGATGCTGAAATCAACCCGGAACAGACAATCGCAACACAGGAAGAAATGGCATCGACAGCGCCGATTGGCGATGGTGAAGGTATGGGCGGTCCTGTGGAAATTGAATCGGATGTGAAAATCGAAGAAGACGGTCCGCCGCCGGATTTTGTGCCGGTGGAGAAGCAGCCGCAACCACTGCCGGGAAACAATCCTGCCCCAGTGTATCCTGAAATTGCACGGCGGGCAGGTGTTGAAGGAACGGTTTGGGTGAAGATCTGGGTCGATAAAGAAGGTAATCCGAAAAAGGCACAGGTGTTGAAATCAGATGCAGAACTGTTCAACCAGCCGGCCATTGATGCTGCGATGAAGTGGAAATTCACTCCCGCCATCATGAATAACGGTCCGGTAGCAGTATGGGTCTCTATTCCATTCAAATTCAAACTGAACGCTGGGCGGTAACGGCAACGATGGATCCTTCGAAAATTTTTGTGTACTTCGGGTACGCAATGTCGGGTGTGTTTTTAGTGCTGGGGGTGTATGTGCTTTTCTTCTTCCCGGAAGAGATTCATCTTCCGGGAAAGTTCCGCGTGATGTTCGGTGTTGTGCTTCTTCTGTACAGTGTTTATCGTTTTATTTCACTCCGAATCAAACAACGGCAAGCAGATGAAGAACATCAGTTTGAATAGCATACGTCGTTTGTTCCTCGTCTTCACTTCCGCAGTACTCGTCATGTCGTGTTCCAGTGAAAAACGCGAATCGCTCACCAGCGGCACGTTTACCATGATCACGTCGGAGGACCTGTACCCTGTCATCAATATTCAGGCGGTCGATTTCCAGCGGATGTACGAAGAGGTGAAGATTACCAATATTTCTGCCTCCACACGGGAAGCGTTTGTGCAACTGCTGAATGACAGCATCAAACTGGTCGTCTGCGCCCGTTCTCTGAACGACGAAGAACGTTCCGTTGCACTGAAGAACGAATTTGAGATCGATTCTGTAAAGATCGCTTATGATGGTGTCGCTGTCATCGTAAATGCAAAAAATGCATTAACAAAACTGACAACGGACGAATTGAGGGATATTATCACTGGATCGACTGAACGATGGTCCTCGGTAAAAGAAGCTAAACTCTCCAGCGCCATTGTTGTTGCCATGGGGGATCCGAACAGCGGTGTTCATGAATACATGAAAACGCACATCGTCGGAAATCTTCCGTTGTCGAAGACCGTTGTTTCGTGTGCCAACACTCCCGAAGTGCTTGCGTTGGTGAACGATCGGCCCAATGCGATCGGTTGCGTGAGCACAGCATGGCTGTCGAAACTACCGGAAAATGTGCGCGTACTGGAGATTGGTGATCCGCAGTTTCGCCGAGACAGCACATCAACATCGATGGAATATTTTCAGCCGCATCAGGCCTATATCTATCAAAAGTATTATCCGTTGTCCCGGATCATCTATATCTATTCCCTGAATATCGGCAAAGGCCCGGGATTAGGATTTACGTCATTTGCCGCTAGTTCGGATGGGCAGAAGATCATTGTCTCCAACGGCCTGGTTCCGGCGACGATGCCGGTCCGGTTGGTTCATTTAAATACTCCATAATTGCAAAGGAAGAGTGATGAAAGTTTTTATTTCGGTACTATTAGTTGTTTCGTTCAGCATGGCCCAGCAGGATGAATTAACCCTGGGAAAGAATGCATTCAATAAAAATTCTTATGACGAAGCAATTCAGTACTTGCGAAAATATGTCGTTAACAATTCCCGCAGCGTCGAAGCATATTTTTATATCGGCGAATCCTACAGAATGATGGGCGACATGCAGAACGCAATCACTTCGTTGGAACGTGCGCTGGATTATGACGATGAATATGAACCTGCGCTTGTGTCCGCTATTCGGGCGTATGGCAAATTGGGGATGTGGGATAAGGCGGCCAAACAGTTTAAGGCAGCAGAGAAATATCATAAGACAAGTACGCTGGCTCCGATCGCATACGGCCAAGCATTTTTAGAGAAAGATTCGCTGGACAAAGCATCGATCTATTTTTCGAAAACAAAGGAAATTGATCCGAATAATGTAGATGCATTTATTGGTTTGTCCGAAGTGTATGCACGCCAGAATGTGATTGTTCTTGCTGTAGAAAATTTGCGCACGGCAACACAATTACGTCCGACGGACCCGACACTCTGGTACCGTCTGGCGACCACCATCATGAAGAACCGGGGACTGAATGCAGCGCAGATCCAGGAGATTATTGCGGCATTGCAAAAATCGATCGAGCTGGATCCGACGAATGACAAAGCGATTTATGATGCTGCCAATACCATGTACCGAACCAAGGCATACTGGCGCGAAGCAGCGGAATTCTTCAAGAAATATGT
>JBAYJG010000107.1:0-9385 GCA_041665225.1 Bacteroidota bacterium | reverse complement strand
GCGGAAAATTCTTTCAACGCATGGTTGATCCGTTGTGAAGCACGTTCGATCTCTTCGATCTTTTTCAACGCCTCGGGTTCTTCAACTTGCTTCCTCAACAATCGTGCATATCCCAAAATAATTGCCAGCGGATTATTGATCTCATGCTTCAGCGTCATAATGACTTCGTGCAGTGTTTGGATCTGCGTTTCCTTCAACTCAATATTATGTTCGTGCTCTAAAATTTCTTTTTCACGTTTGTGTAATTTCTCGCGTAATTCAATCACTTTTACTAAACCATAGGCAAGCACCCACATCCACAACAGTGTGTCAAAATGTTGTAATGCGTCGGATGCAGCAAAATGACGGTGTTTAAACTTGATATAAAATTCCATCGTCGAGATGAAATAATAGCCGTAAATAAAATACGACGCAAGGATAGCGGGGTATCGCAGGATAAAATCACGAACGGGCTCGAAAATTTTTTTCATCGATTCTTTAGATAGTTTGTACCCCCATCTAAAGATAATGAGTTACTGATAGGGAAGCAACTTTCGTTTACCTAAAAATCACTCCCTCTTCCCAGAGCACGGGATATTGATTACGCTTTTATTATACGAACTGTACCCTTGATTATCTAACCATAACTTACTACTATCACACAGCCCGCATCTCACTTCAAACAGATGGATGATGATGTGATCAAACGTCCTGCTGCTATTCTGTTCTATTTTATCATCGATTGTTTCCTGTTGATCGTTTCGCTCAACCATATTCCTTCGTTAATAGACCGTTCAATGTTTCCTTTCTCCGTGAAAGAAAAAGGGGATCTATTCGTCATCGAAGATATTTTCAATGAAGCAGCCTCAACTTCTTTGACAATTGGTGACACGATCATTAGCGTGAATGATTCAACACTTACACTATCGGAACAACTTGAATTTATCTCCGATAATGCCGTAATAGGCAGCAACCATAAGATCACAACAATCAAGAATGGATCAACGGTTTCGTCAATCATATCAACGGTTCCCTATTATCCTAATCTTTTGTACATCATTGTGGTATTTTTTATCGGGCTTACATTTTTATCGGTCGGATTTTTTGTTGCATGGAGTAGACCGGAAGATAGTATTGCCCATATTTTCCATTGGATGATGGTGTTCATCGGAACGGTCATCATGATTACCTGGGGTTCACTTGAGTCTAAAGAATTTTCAGCGACTATTGTCCGCTCTCTCTTTTTCATCACCTATATATTCGGAATCGCATCATTTTATCTTTTTACAAAATTATACTGTACTGCACTCCCGCGATTTATCGCAATCAGGGTCGGAGTAATCTATTCTATTTCATTCATATTCTCAGCAATATTAATTTACTATCATATTCTTGCAATATCGAAACAATCGTTGACCATCTATGCACAGTTTCAGCGATACTTTGATTTTTTTCATATTGTTTTATTTATTGCATTTATTGCAGGAATCATCAACATCATCCGTGCGTATAGAAGAACAGATTCTTCTGAAGAACGCAATCGATTGGAATGGATCTTCTGGGGCTTTTCAATAAGCAGTACACCATTCCTGCTGCTCTATATCCTTCCTCAGATTTTGTTTAGCCGGTACATCATAGCTGAAGAATACACAACGATTTTTTTTATTGCTTTACCATTTTCCTTCGGAGTTTCTTTCATTAAACACCATCTGTTCGATATCCGATTATTGATTAAACGAACAATTGTTAATTTTATCTTCAGTGTCATCATCGCTGTCACGTATTTCATTATCGTGATCCTTGCCGCGGCGATTATTGACAGCACTATTCTCTCAGCGGAACATTTTATTATTGTTGCAGTTACACTAGTCATTGCAATGGCATTCAATCCGCTGCGAAACAGATTGAAAACATTCATCGATCAATTATTGTTCAAAGCGCATTCAGAGTATAGCAACATACAGTCAAAAATTTCACAGCAATTACAACGTTCGGTATCGCGTGAAGAAATCTTTACTGTTGTGTTCGAAACAATTCAATCCTCTCTTCCGGTGGAACAATGCATTATCTTCGGACATGAGAACGGAAATCTTATTCCGAATGAACAATCGAACACCGGACCAAATAAAGCGCAGCCGATCCTCGTTGAAAATATTCGATCAATCATTCCTCGCCGGGTTACGGCAGTACAAGGTATCATCCGCACTGAAAACGGAGAGATGGTTCTCATTGATAATACTCTGAAGTCAATGATTGGCTGCGAGCTTTTTATTCCTATCAAAAGCGTACGGATTCCCATACTTGGGGCGGTCGGTATCAACAGAATAAAAACGCACGACCGATTCGATTCTGAAGAGATTTCGCTGCTTCTTATGATCTGTGAGCATGCGGCGGAACATTTGGAACGGTTGGAAATGGTGGAGACGATGTTTCGCGAAAAAGAGGAACGAAAAAAAGCCGAAGAACTCAACAAGCTTAAATCTGATTTTGTTTCGTACGTTTCCCACGAATTGCAGACGCCACTGACATCGATTCGAATGTTTTCAGAACTTCTTCACGAACATATTTCCACAACACAAGGAAAAGAACAACTGCACATTATTACCGGAGAAAGCGATCGCTTGAGCAGAATGGTCAATAATCTGCTTGATGTATCGCGTATAGAAGGCGGCTTGAAAGAATATCATTTTGAACCTTGTTCTCTGAACGAGATTATCGGTACTGTGATCACAAAAATGACCTATATGATCAAAAAACATGGATTCATATTGCGATATTCAACGCCCCGTTCACCTCTGCCAATACTTGCCGATAGTGATGCAATCGAACAAGCGGTCATGAACTTGATCTCAAATGCAATTAAATATTCACGCAAAAGAAAATATCTCCGTATCTCTGTCATAAAAAAGAATGGCTATGCTGTCTGTTCCGTTCAGGATAAAGGGGACGGAATCTCCGAGAAGAATATTCCATTTCTCTTTCAACGATTTTATCGCTTACCCGAACATCACGATGCGGTCAAAGGAGTCGGGCTTGGACTTTCGTTAGTGAAATATATTATGGATGCTCATCACGGAAAGATTGAAGTTCATAGTTCACCGGGAAAAGGAAGTACGTTCACGCTGCTTATTCCACTTCAACAATCATCAAAATAATTATGACCAAAATACTCATTATAGAAGACGATCCGGCCATCCTTCGCGGATTGCAGGAAGGCCTATCGGAAGAGCGCATGACAATTCTCACCGCCGCGGACGGAGAACAAGGATTCAGATCGGCAATGCGTGAACAGCTTGATCTGATCATTCTCGACTTAATGCTTCCTTCGAAGAACGGAATTGATATTTGCCGTGACCTTCGAACTAAAGGAAATCATACACCGATTCTGATGCTCACCAGTAAAAAACATGAAGCGGATAAAGTTCTGGGATTGGAGATTGGCGCCGATGATTACATGACAAAACCATTCGGGATACGGGAATTGATCGCGCGCATCCATGTTCTCTTACGAAGAAAACAGAATATTGACGGATCGTTGCAGAGCGCACAATTTGGAGAAATTTCGGTTGATTTTGTAAAACAGGAATTATTCAAAGGGAAAAAGGCTGTTAAGCTCAGTGCAAAAGAATTTGAGTTATTGCGGTACTTTGTTGAACATCATGGCAACGTTATTTCCCGCGATCAATTACTTGATGATATTTGGGGATACGACGTTACACCGACAACAAGAACGGTTGATAATTATATTCTCTCACTTAGAAAAAAAATCGAACGCGATCCATCTAATCCCAAACACCTCATTACAATCCACACCGCCGGATATAAATTCCTGAAATAAATCTCATTCTCTTTTTTTATACACTCTCGTCATGACAAATTTTTGACAATCTCTTGACGAGAGCATGGCAATTTCATACTTCCTCTATTGTAATTTTACTGGTGAACTAAGCAACGAAATCATTCACCACAAATACTAGGAGGAGTTATGAAAAACCGAATATTCACATTACCACTGATGATCTGTGCGGCTGCATTGATCGTCTCCCCTCTTTTTTCCCAGGAAACTTCCGTTATCAATAAGATTGTGCTTGGAGAAAAGAACTTTGGCGGACCGCGTTTAGGCGTTACAATGGTTCCAGGCAATACGGTATTAGCCTCGGAAATGAAGAAGAAAAATATCGGCAGAATGCTGAGCCAATTCGGCTGGCATTTTGAATATCAGGTCGTTCCGGACGGCGGCGGTCCATCGTTCGTGATACAATTTGTTCCGCTCGTTGGCGGTGTTGAATACGGCACGTTGATTCCCAGCGGGACGCTTGCAATGGGAGTACGGCTGCCGGGCGGCATGGAATTCGGTCTTGGTCCGAATGCCATCATAACTCCGACAAAGATCACTTCGGCATTGGTGATGTCTGTAGGACAAAGTTTTAGTTACGGAGGAGTGAATATCCCGTTGAATTTTGTGTATGCCACCAATCCTAACGGAAATAGATTCTCGCTGGTCTTTGGGTATGCGATCCAAAAAACAAAGTAACGAACAACAATCATCATATTTCAACTAATGGAGGTTGTATGAAACACTCATTATATCTTTTCGCAATGCTCTTTATCTTTTTATCAATAACAACTGCGCAGGTTGACACGCTAACAATACTGTTCGCAAGCGATACACACTCCAATCTTGCACCGATCGGAGAACGGGATCCCGTCACACTACAAGGATCAATCGGCGGGATCGCCCGCGCCGCAACGCTCATCGGCATGACGAAGATGACCGAGCCGAACGTACTCGTCCTGCACGGCGGTGATTTTTGTATCGGCGATATATTTTACAATACATCCTTCGGCATTGCTGAATTACAAATGATGAAGATGATCGGATACGATGTGATGACATTGGGAAACCATGAGTTCGATCTCGGTCCGACCACGCTCCAAATGGCGCTGGATTCGTCTATGACTGAAAGCCCGATGTCGATCGTCTCCTCGAATATCCTCATTCCGGACACCAACATTCTTCATCTCAAAAAATACATTAACCAATTTGTCGTGAAGCAGGTGGGAAACATCAAGGTCGGAGTATTAGGCCTCACGACCCCTGAAACAAATGTACTGTCAAACCCGTCCCCCGTTCTGTTCGATGAACATATCCCTCAGTGTATTGCCGCAGCTACGGACAGTCTAAAAAAATTGGGATGCTCCGTCATTATTTGTTTATCACATTGCGGCATTGGCCTTGACTCAATGCTGGCAGTTACTGTTCCCGGAATCGATCTTATAATCAGCGCGCATGATCATCTTTCGAGAACAGCAAAAGCATTCACCAACCCGGAGGGAAGTTCGACGTGGATTGCACAGGCAAATGCTTTTTATACTGAGATGGGAAAAATTCAACTCCGAATTACCGACACTTCGGTCGAGCTTTTGTCATCCGTTCATATTCCGCTCGATCAAAATATTCCCGAAGAACCAACCGTCAGCGATGAAGTGAATAAACTTATTGCAGGAATAGAGCAGCAGTTCGGTCCGATGTTCACTAAGCAGATTGGATATGCAAACGAATTCTTCAATGAAGTACCAGAAAACCTGATGGGAACCGAACCAAAAGAAACGGCGATCGGCAAACTTGTTACCAATGCATTCCGTGAATATACAAAGACCGATATTGCTATCGAACCCGGCGGATCGACTGCGCAGCCATTGGTTAAAGGACCGATTGTTGGCGACGATCTATTTCGCGTTGTCGGATATGGTTTCAACGAAAAAAATTATTTGGGATTCCGGCTGGTAACATTTTCCATTACGGGCGAATCTCTCTATATTGCGCTGGAAAAATGCCTTGCTAACATTGAGACCAATGATGAATTCTTCCCGCAAGTTTCGGGAATGCAATTTTCCTACAACCCGCAATCGAATCCGGGCTCAAGGATCAATTGGATCACGGTCAACAATCAACCACTAGATCCCGTAAAGCGATACACGGCTACTTCTAATGAATTGGCGGTCACATTACTGACCACATTTCTTGAAATCAATATTTCCGATATTGCGCTGCTGGAAGATGTCTCTGAATATCAAGCATTGCTTGCTTTTGTCAACAAACGAGATACTATTACCACCCACGTATCACTCAACAACACTAACGCAATGAAGCCGGATCATTTTTTTCTTGGGCAAAACTATCCCAATCCGTTCAACCCAACAACGACGATCTCGTTTGAATTACCGGTACAATGCCATACAACATTGAAAGTTTATGACACGCTCGGAAAAGAAGTGGCAACTTTGGTCAACGATAATCTTCGGGCAGGATCGTATACCTCAACCTTCAGTGCACAACAGTCTTCCAGCGGAATATATTTCTACCGGTTGACAGCCGATCACTTTACTCACACAAAAAAAATGATGCTGCTCAAGTAATGTTTCTTGTCTGCAGGTTCTTTGATGAGCCTGCGGACACTACCGGGAGGTTATTATGAAAAATGTATTCAGTTATTCCTTTATCATCATTGTTCAGTTAACATGCCCTTTCCTTATTGCTCAAACTGATACTTCCCGTTCGCAATGGGAAGCACTACCCATTCTCAGTTATGATACCGATGCAGGATTTGGGTACGGTGCTAAAACAATGCTTGTCAATTTCTTAGGTCAGAATGAATCATTTGATATCATCTTGTTCAACAGCACCAAAGGAGAGCGGTGGTACCGCTTCGTTGCTTCGTATCCGGATTTTGAATGGAGACAAGGAACTATCTATCCGATCTCAATCGACGTGACGATTGATTATGACAAATGGATATCCAACAGTTTCTTCGGTATCGGAAACAATTCACAATTTTCCAATAGGGAGATATACACACGTGAGCCGCTGGATTGTTCTATGATGTTTGGAAGAGGAATTACTTCATTGTTTGTCGTACAAATAGGAATCCGATATCGGTCGATCCATAACTTTCATTTTTTAAAAAACAGCGTGTTACTGTATCTTTCGCCGGCCGTAAATTCCTCAACGGCAACGATGCACAGCATGCTCATTAACGCACGCTACGATTCCAGAAATAGTTTTATTACTCCTTCTTCCGGACTTGTCCTTTCCGGAGAAGGTGAATATGCGCCAATCATTCTTGGATCAAATACGAGGTTTAGCAAATTCAGTGCGCGTGTTCAATACTATGAAAAAGTGGCCGGTTCATCGGTTGCCGCAGGCCGTATAATTGTGCAGTCATTATTCGGCAATAACCTCCCTGTTCAATCGCTGATTTCCGTTGGCGGCACGAACACACTTAGAGGGATTCCTCAGGACCGATTTCTTGATCGATCCGCAATCGTTGCTAATCTGGAATATAGAATGCCTGTCATCTGGAGATTCGGCGGCGTGATCGGCGTTGATGCCGGACGAGTTTGGAATTCATTATCAACCATCTCCTCGGCAAACTGGTCGGTAAATTATGTCGGAGGAATACGGTTGTATATGGATACGTTTGTTGTACGCTTGGATATCGGAATAAGCAAAGAAACGTCCGGATTCTATTTGAATTTTGGTGAATTATTTTAATGAAAGGGGGCTATGATGAACTCGACTAATAAAGGAAAGAGACAATTACACTGGACAATCATTTACTATACTGCAATCCTCCTCCTTCTTACCGGATGCAGCCAAAGTTTTATTGTAACACGGCAAGGTGATCCGCTTTCAGGAGAGAATATTTCATACGATCAATTTAATCGATTACGAGAAGGGAAATATTTTGAAATGATCGTGAAAAATTCATCTGTCATTTCTATCACTCTTATTCGTGCCGGCGTTGATTCAATTATTTATGAAACGGGTGAAGAACAGGTTCGTCACTCAATACCAATCGACTCGGTTGTAGTGCTTAATTATCGCCAGAACGATAACGGATTTAATGCAATGATTGGAGGATTTGGAGGATTGTTATTTGGCGGCGCTGCTGCAAAATCGCTTTTTGATTTTAATGACAATGAGTCATCCATTCAAGGATTTGTTGCGGTTATTACTTCTACTGTCACCGGAGCAGTGATTGGTTATAATAATGAAACGTTGCTCGCATATTACTTCCCACCCCAAAAAAAGAAAAAGCCCTGAAAAATCAGGGCTTTGTTGTGCACCGGACAAGAGTCGAACTTGTAACCCCCAGCTTCGTAGGCTGGTGCTCTATCCAGTTGAGCTACCGGTGCATTGTTCTTGGCAGCAAAATCCCTTTGGGATTGAGCTACCGGTGCATTGTTCTTGGCAGCGAAATCCCTTTGGGATTAAGCTACCGGTGCATTGTTCTTGGCAGCGAAATCCCTTTGGGATTAAGCTACCGGTGCGTGTAAAACTATTTATTAATATACAAATTTTCGTTTTTTTTTCCAACGAATTTTTTAAAACTGTTTGTGGGTCTTGAGCAGTTGGTATTATTCTCTCTAGTCTAATAGAACACTTTGAGCGTGTTTCTTTTTAAACATTGCTACGGCCGCGATGAGCACCCAAACAACATTTACGGCAGCAGAAGGGAGTGCATGATAGTAAATAGTGTTGGCAATCAAACATCCGCTTCCAATAATATTGAGTAAATAATATGGTACAGTATCTGCGGATAATTTTTTATAGACATTTAAAGCATAGGCTAACACAACAAGACCTGAACCAATCCATCCAACGATATCTAAAATCATAAACTTCCTACCAATTCATTTGCTAACATACTCTGTGAGATTTTGCAAACACCTCCGCCAACAAAAACATCGGTTATGCTGCCTGCTTGCATTTTTATTGTAACGAACAACTGACTTGGTCTTCCTATATTTTTGCCTTGGTGTAATTGAATTATTTTGTCCGCTTCTTTAAAACCATATTGCACCAAATAAGCACCAACAGGACCTGCAAGACTTCCAGTGGCAGCATCTTCAACGGTTCCGGCATTATCCCATGTTCTTATATTCAAAGAGGGAATTTCAATCGTGCCAATAAACTTCGCTTTGAACGGTGCCATTTTTTTTTCCAGATCAGGCACTGTTATCTTTGCCGCCAAGCCGTTTTTTTGCAATGGAATTAACAAATAGGGTAATCCTGTAGAGGCTACCATAGGAGAACATCCGGGAAACAAGTCGTCGGCATTCAAATTCATACAATCCAATATTATTTGCGTTTCTTCTGCATTCAATATTTTCCCAAATTCAACTTTGCCCTGATTCATAAGAGCTTCATAGTGGTTCTCTTTTTTTTGTGTCGTGACGGAAACCTCTTTTTCATTCAGAACAAATATCCATTCTTCTTGTTGTTGAGATGTTTGCAATAGATCATGCAGTACCGCTGCTGCACCCAGTACAGGATGACCGGCAAAATTCAATTCTTCTTCACAGGTAAAAATAAATGCTCGTACTTTACGATCAGTAATTT
>JBAYJG010000106.1:0-9405 GCA_041665225.1 Bacteroidota bacterium | reverse complement strand
CTGTCACTGGCAATGGTCAGCGAGCCGCTTGATTTATCGATAGTGAAATTATTGAAATCGCCGGTTGAACTGACTGTTTGAGCACCGGTGCCGTTGAATCTTATCGTCGAGTTCGTGTTGGTGAATGTTCCGCCGGTCATCGACCAATTACCGCCGATGGAATGCGTTTGTGCGGATGCAGATGGAGCGAATGTTCCGGCAGTGAGAGTGATATTTCCTGAAATATTCCATTGCGACGAAGTGCTGAGTGACAGCGAACCGCCGCTATGTGTATAATCCCCTCCGATGGTGAACACGGTGGAATTACCGCCGCCAGTAATCGTTCCGGCGCTCACCGTCAATGTTCCTGCGATAGAATAAGCCGCATTGCTGATGGTTTTTGCCCCGCTGCTGGAAATGGTGACATTTCCGTATGCAGGAGCGGAAGAGATCGTTTGCGTTGTGCCAGTGAATTCAGCAGTGCTCGTTGCATCAATCGTGTATCCGTTGGTAAATGTCGGGAAGGAATTCGTTCCGCCGATTTTATACACTGCATTCGGACCTATCCAGATTGATCCTTTATCCGTCGATTCTTCGGTAATCGCAAAGGTTGATTGATCCAACGTTCCGCTGGTAATGGAGAGCGATGCTATCGAAGAAATATCTTTTGCAAGAGAGACGGTAGCAGAGCTCTTAGCAATATTCAGTTGATCGATCGAAAATGCCAATGAGGATGTTGTGATTGTTGCATTGCCAGTCCCGCTCATGGTAACAACAATTCCGTTGTTCACCATGGTGCCGTTGTTCGTCAGATTTCCTTCGATTGAAATATTTGATGAAACGGTGACCGAATCCGGATTGGCAATGGTGAGATGATAGAATTTTGCAATACCGGATGCGCTTACCGTCTTATTCGTACTGTTATCGAATTTAATTGTAGAAGTTCCGCCGTCAAGTGTCCCATTCACGTTAAGATTTCCGGCGAACGTGTGAGAGAGTGTTCCGGCATGCAATGTTGCACCGGTTGAGATAGTAAGATCGCCTCCGATGGTCATGCCATTGACGAACGTGCAACCTGCAGCATTGGAATTACTGACGGTGAGATTCGTCAGCGTTGGCGTGCCGCTGGAAAGAGTGATCAGTCCGGTTCCGCTGAGGATCACCGTACCGGAAGAGGTGAACGAAGTCCCAAGGAATGTAAGAGTAACGGCACCGCTTGGCGAGAATGTGAATGTCCCGGTGCTGGTTACTGTGCCGTTATTAGTAAACGATCCGTTGAAGGTATGGGAGAAACCGCCTCCTGCGAAGGATGCACCGGATGCAACAGTAAATGTTCCGCCGAATGTCCATCCCAGGGAAGTAGCGATCCCTCCGGTATTATTGACAGTCACGTTATTGAATGTTGGAGAGGAAGAACCGGTAAAGACAGGAGCAACAGTGCCATTGAAGAGCACATCGCCACTGCTGTTGAATCCCGAATTGAATGCAATCGCCTGGCTTTTTGTGCCGGAGATGGTCACTGTCCCGCTGCTGGTGATCGTGCCGGTGTTCGTCACGTCACCGGAGAGCGTCAAGGATGCCGATCCGCAGTTTAGTGTTCCGCTGACAAGCAACGTACTGTCCACAGTGACGGCATTTGCTGCTGTATAGCTGCCGGATACAGATAGTGCATGAAATGTTGTTGCACCGTTTATTGTCTTCGAAGTGCCGCTTAATTGCACCGAGCTTGTCGACGGAGTGAATGTGCCGCTATTGTTCACGCCGCCGTTGATCGTCAACGAGTATGATCCGGCATCCAGAGTCGATCCGCTGGAGATCGTCAAATCTCCCATCACTGTTGTAGTGCCGGAAAGGAATTTTGCATTCGTTCCGCCATTCACCAGGATAAGGTTGCCGTATGTTTGGCTCGAAATGGTTTGCGTGGAACTGCCGTTATACGATACTGTGCTGCCGGCATTGAATGAATGTGCAGAATAATTTGCAGGGAAGTTAGCGCTGCCGCCGATTGCTAGCGAGGTGCCTGATGCAATGGAGAAAGTTCCCCCGGCGGCAGTACGGTCGGCGTTGAACGAAGCAAGATCAAGCGAGCCGGATGAGACCGTCAAATCCCCGTTGAGGGAAATGGTACCGGCAAGCAGTGCAGTGCCGGAGTTTTTATTCACGATAAAGTTATTGAATGTGGAAGCAGAAACTGATTGCGATCCGCTGCCGTTGAGTGTGACCGTTCCGGTTCCACCATTGAACGTTCCGCTATTTGTCCAGTTTCCACCGACCGATATCGTAATGCTTCCGCCGTTGACAATTCCTCCTGAGGTGATTGACACATTTCCGGAAACAGGAATGTCGACAGCGGGGGAGAAAGTGCCGGCATTGACGGAGAGTGTATTTGTGACCGGTGCAGACGCGGAAAGTGTAGCGACGCTGGCAGACTTATCAATGATTAGATTGTAATATGAGAATCCTCCTGCGACGATCTGCGCTGCATTGCCGTCATAAATAACGGTACCCGTCCCCGCAGTGAACGTACCTGCAGTGTAATGATAGTCTGAACTGATCCGCAGTGATCCGCTTCCGAGCGCGACGGATGCATTGCCGGATTGAGTCAACGAACCGGAAACGATCACCGATCCCGAGCTGATGGAGAGGCCGATATCATGTCCACTTGTGTTATCGCTCAGCGTAAGATCACCACCGACCCGAAGCGTATTCGCTCCAACGAGAATTGAGTGGGTCTGGCTTGTACTCCAGACTCCGTCGATGTTTCCGATTGTTATTAACGAATCATTTTGGATGGTCAGTGTCACCGGCGCTGCACTGCCGAACTGTACGCCGCGGACTGTCGTTGCGGAATTGATCGTCGGCTGATTTGCGAACAATGAATCGCCCAGCTGGACGACATCCGTTGACGTTGGAGGAAGAGTCGGAGAGCCCTGCAAGACCTTCCAGTTTGCAGAATCTTCCCATGCTGTGCTCACAGCACCCGTCCATCGGACAACTTTCACGAATTCGGAAAGTGCCCATCGTCCAGTGAGTGATGTGAGCGTATCCAATTCGACCCAATTGTCGGTACTGTTGTTCGACGATTTTCCGTAGGTCGTCCAATCGGAAGTATAGTGCCAGAGATCGATTCCCGTTTCGGAATTGCCGTTCAATTCGCTTTCTTCATAGTGCAATCGAAGCGTTGCAGCGTAGGATGTCCCGGTCACTGCGATAGTATATTCCCGGTTGACCGCGCTGCCGAAACTAAAATCCGTGATCGGAGTTTGTTGTGAGGTCACCGTTATTGACGAGACGCCGATCGCTGCAGAGAAGGTGATCGTAGTGAATGGTCCTTCAAACTCATACGCCGTCCCGGTTGAAAACGCGTGAGTGCGGGTAACTGTGCCGATGATTATGCCGCTACCAGTTCTGCCGGATGCTGAAGTGATCGTAAGGGAATTGCTTCCAGTGAGTATCTTGCCGCTCGTCATGTTCACCGTAGTGACGGAGACACTGTTGCCGAGCGTGATCACATTGGTGGAAGAAGATTTGTTGATTGTTAAAATATTGAATGTTGTTGCTCCGCCAAGAGTGACATTTTGCGGTCCGAGGAATTGCAAGGTACTTGATCCGGCAGAGTACGTGCCGTTGTTGGAAAAATTTCCGTACAGTGAATGCGTCGAACTTCCGGCGCTGAATGTTGTCCCGCTGCCGATCGTCAGATCGCCATTAATGGTGAGATTTCCTGCAGCAGTCTTTGTCCCGCCGGATGAAAGCGAAAGAGAGTGATAGGTTGTTGCAGTAATCGTCTGTCCGCCTGATCCGTTATAACTAACCGTATTAGGAATAGTTGAAGTGACGTTGAAAGTCCCCGCTGTCAGTGTCAACGATCCTGCGATCCCCAGCGATGAGCCGGACCCGAGCTGCAAGGAAGTCCCGTTCAAAACGACGGTAGAGAGATTTGCAGCTCCGGAGAATGTTGATGTACCATTGAACGTGACAGTTCCCGTCGATGCCGTGAATGTGCCGGTAACAGAGAGATTCGACGCAACGGAGAAACTACGCGCGGTGGTGATTGAACCACCGACGGTAAGAGACCGAAACTGCAGCGTTGTTCCAGCGCCGCCGATCGTTTTTGAACTTCCGCTCAGTGTGATCGTACCGCCGTTGGCGGTAAATCCGCCGCTCACGCTGAGGTCGCCGGCGATAACAAATGAGGCTGTTGTCGTCACCGCTGATCCGGAGATGGTCAGATTGTTCAGCGTCATTCCAGATCCACTGATGGCCGATGTGCTGCCTGAAATGGTGATTGCTCCCGCTCCGCCTGATGAATGGGTCAACGTTCCTGCACCAGAAGTCGTGAGATTTCCGCCCACAATAATGTTGGTTGTGGATGAAATCGTGAGCCCTGACCCGGTAACAGTCAAATTGTTGAACGAATAACTTCCGCTGCCGCTAAGTGATTTATTTGTTCCGGACAGTGTCATTGTGCTGGTGTTGCCGTTCAGCGTGCCGCCGTTATTGACGAGTGATCCGGCAAGTGTGTGTGAAAGCGCAGTTCCGCCGTTGAATATTGTTCCGCTGCCGATGGTCGTCGTGCCATTTACGGTAATGTTAGCGGAAGGAGAAAACGTCGCAGTGCCGGATAGTGTCAGGTCTCCAGAGACAGTGAATGCAGTAGCAGACGTTGATTTTGCCAAACTTCCACTCAGGATCAGATTTCCGTATGACTGGGATGCAACTGTTTGGGCTGCGCCATTATATTCCACAGTATTGTCCGAAGCGATTGAATAAGTTGCGAAGTTTGAAGGAAATCCCGAAGCATTCTGAATTTTAATCACTGTGCCTGATGACGCGGTAAACACTCCGCCTGCTGCGGATCTGTTGAGAGTGAATGTTGCTAGGTCCAGTATACCAGTGCTTTGTGTGACATTCCCGCCATTGATAGTAACAGTGCCGCCGAGTGTGCAGGTGTTGGGATTGGTGATGATCAGATTTGAATAGGTGAACGAAGTGATTGTTTGGCCGATTGAAGAAGCAGAATAATAGGTGGTGCTTCCCGCACTCATCTTTAGGTCTTGCGTCAGTGTTGAAGTGAAAATTCCAGCAAGGCCAGTAGCGCTTGTTACGTAGACAACCGATCCGGAGCCGAAGGTGGTGGTTCCGGAAGCATTAGTGATTGTTGAACTGCCTGGTACCAGCGTGCCGTTAATCGTTACAGTGTTGTTCGTTGTGATATTCCGCTGCAGTGTTACTGTCGTTCCGGCATTGATGGTCACTTTTTCAAACGCGAGCGCTGCAGATGTTCCGCTGATTGTCTGCGATACTCCAGAGAAGACCGTCATTCCGTTATTTCCTGCAGTGAACGTTCCGTTCACAGTGAAATTGCCGCTGATAGTCAGGTTCTTACGGGATGTTGCAAGTGTGGCGTTTGCAGTTGAAAGGGAAATATTGCCGCCGACAGTGATTATCGCTTTGTTCGATGTAGCTGCCAATGCAGATGCAAATGCACCGCCAATCGTTAGATCATTGGAAATGGTGAGTGCATTGGTGAGAGTAAGCGTTGTGGACTTGAAGTCACCGGAGATGGTTAAAGACTTGACGGTTGCTGTTGTTGAAAGCGAAGGCGCATTGGAGAAATTAATGTCTCCGATAATAACATCGCTTGCAGAGGTTGGGACACCGTTAGTCCAATTGGTTGCAATCGTCCAACTGGTGCTGGTTGTTCCTGTCCAGGATGTCGCTGTCTGTGCAAGGATGCCCTGAGCACAGATAAGCGCGATCGAAAGCGTATGTAATGCAAAGCGTAACAAAAGTCAGAAAAGGCTCAGTTTTGTTGAAAAAAGGAATAGGTGTGCTCGTAAAAAACACTACCCCAAAGTAATAGAAATCGTACTAATTACGCTCTAATATGCTTCAAAGGCAACTGAAGGCATTGCAGCAACACTGCAGGGAATGCCTGTAAATGTTTGAGAATCAGCACATTGGAATTTTCTAATTATTCATTTTCACTGCTTCTTTTTGTATATTCGTTTCAGTATGGCAGAAAAAATTCTTGTTGTTGAAGACGACAGCAACATTAAACAATTAGTCTCGTTCAAGCTCAAAAACTCCGGGTATGAGGTGTTTAATGCTTATAACGGCGCAGAAGCCCTGGAATTTCTGGAAACGAACAGCGTTGATCTGATCATCACCGATGTTATGATGCCGGTGATGGGAGGGAAAGAATTGGTGATCGCACTGAAGAAAAATCCGAAGACCCGGTCTATTCCTACAGTGATGCTTACATCGCGTACGCTGGAGAAAGAGATCGTCGAAGGATTCTCCTTAGGTGTAGAGGATTACATAAAAAAGCCGTTCAGTCCGCAGGAGCTTATCGTCCGGATCAAAACGGTGCTTGCCCGCAGCAAGTCCTGACCCCATACCCATGCAACGCTCAAAGAAGCGGTTCATCTATACACATACGATCATTATCACGATTGCGATTCTGCTGTTCATCGTTTTCATCCTGCCGTTTGTTTCTTGGTATCTCCATCCGACACGTCCTTTGGAAATGTTTGTCATCGATAAGACTACCGGTGCGGACTATCGAGAACACCGCTCATTGTTCTGGCTGATGCACCATTGGAAATATGTGCATCCCGAATCGAAAGAATACTACGATGAACGGAAGGATTATTATGGATATTTCCCTGAGGATACATCGTTCAGTCCGCTCTCCCGGCTGCAATTGAAGCAGACGGACCTGCTGTACATCACAGATACTTACGGCGTCTATGGTTATCCAATGGAATATGACCAATATGAGCGCCTTCTGCCGGAGGTGTATATTCCCATTGCACTGAAGTACGGCGGACTGACCGGACAGGAATTGGATGTGATCGAACAATATGATTCGCTTGGCAGGATGGCGATTGCGGAGTTCAATACTCTGCAGAATCCGCAGGCAGAGGACCGCGCGACCCAACGCCGGATGGAGAAAATGTTCGGTGTTCACTTCACGGGTGCACTCGGCCGATATTATGACGACTTGAATACTGCCGCACGTTGGATGAAAGACCTGTACGAGCGACAATACCGCATGCCATGGGATTTTTCCGGCCGGGGGATTATCATTTCCATTACCCGAGATTCTTCGGATACACGGCCCGGCCTCGTCGTCTTGGAATCCGGCGACCTTGCGCACACTCCGGTCTTCCTCCGAAACAGCAGCCACCCGTACCTCGCTCAAACGGAAGATGAAGTGCCGTACTATTATTTCTTCGAATTCCTCGATGTCGATTCGTCGGCATCCGTTATTGCACGGTTCGAGATTCAATGCAAAGAATCCGGAACCGAAAAAATGCATGTTGCTGGATTGCCACTATCGTTTCCAGCAGTTGTTGTTTCGGGTTCTGCGGAACGGAAGCTATATTTTGCAGGTGATTTTGCGGATAACAGTGTAGAGACGATGCTGACTCGATATTGGAACGCTGAATTCCTGTTGACAAAACTGTTTTCATTTTATGTCGTTTCGGACCAGACCAGATTCTTTTGGAAATTCTATCTTCCAATCATGGATCAGGTGTTCCGTCATGCGTCATCTCGGTTGGAGAGCATCCACTAATTAAAAAAAGGAATCGACACCATTTTCTTCCTCTTCGTACTTGTCACGACGTTCTTTGCGCTCTTTTTGATCGCCATCGGATCGATCGGCCTGATCGTTGCGAAAGTACGCGAATCGACTGTGGAATCCCTGCGGGACAGCCGGGATACCAATACAAGGACGGCACTGAATAATTTCCTTTTCTCCGAGATTCCGAATATTGACTTCATCGAACAACGAGCGACATTTCTGGAACGCCTCACACCGCTGCTGATCGATCTAAAAATCACTCTTGATATAGGCAACGAATCGCATCGGAATGTCCGACGGCAATCGCTGAAACGGGTAATGCTGCAGCTCACGTCGGAAGTGATCGGCGAAACGCGCGTCCGGTTGACGACGGCATTTGCCTATTTCCATTTTGTTGATGAGACGATCACGTTGATGAAGGATAATCGTTGGTGGATTCGAGCGAAGAGCTGCAAGAACGCCGGATTGATGCTGAATGAAGCGGCGCTGCCGCATCTGGAACAGTGCCTGGACGATGAAAATGACGATGTCCGCATTGAAGCAGCACAGGCGATGATCGATATTGCCGGAGTCGATATCGTCGCGCCGATCCTGATGCGGATGAAAGAGATGTCGCTGTGGATGTGCGTCCGGCTGTCGAAATCAATACTGGGATTCGGCGAGCACGCGGTGAAGCCGCTGATGGAATCAATGCGGTCAGAATATCCTGTGATCCAGGGGTTCTGTGCCGAAAATCTCGGAATCCTCGGTGATGTGAAGGCAGTGCCGACGCTGCTGGAGTATATTGATTATACCGTCACCGACGTGAAACACAAAAGTCTGATCGCACTCGGCAAGTTGGGGGACGACAGGAGCATACCTGTTATAAAAAAATTTCTTTCGGCGGAAGATGAACAACTGCGGGTAGATGCAGCAAAGGCGGCAGGGAATCTCTCGACGCCATCACTGGCGTATTTTCTTCATTGGATGCTGATGAAGGATACAATGCCCGTAAAACTGGCTGCTGGAGAGGCTCTCTCCCGTTCCGGATCGCAGGGGATTAAAAGTTTGAAATATGCAGCGTCTCTTGGAGACGAACAGGTGCGGATGGTTGCGCTGCAATTCCTCCACGAGGCCGGCATTCCCTCTTTTGATATGCACGGAGAAGGAGAGGCGATGTAATGGGATTCCTTTCGGACTTCACACACTTTATACTGTATACGTACTCGATGTTCATCATCGGTTTTTTCATTGTAGTGAATGTCTTTTACTTCTCCATGTACACGATTTCCTTTGGCGCTATTCTTACATATCTGCGCCGCCATATGTTCTGCGATTATCGGGTGATCATGCAGTCTGAACTGACGCCGGCAGTTTCCATCCTCGCACCCGCGTACAACGAATCCGCGACATGCATTGAAAGTGTAAACTCCCTGCTGAAATTGAACTATCCCACCGCTGAAGTGATTTTTGTGAACGACGGCAGCAAGGACAATACACTGGAGGTGGTGATTAAGGAATTTGATTTAGTCAAAACGGAGCGGGTCTATATTCCTGTGATCGATACGAAACCGGTGCGAGGAATCTACGTGTCCCGAAAACCAGAATACAAAAACCTGATTGTCGTGGATAAACAAAACGGCGGGAAAGCCGATGCGCTGAATGTCGGGATCAATGTTTCGCGGTACGAACTGTTGTGCGCGATCGACGCTGATTCCATTTTAGAAGATGATGCATTGTTGAAAGTGGCGAAACCATTTCTTGATGATGATCGGGTGATCGCTGTCGGCGGTATTGTCCGCATTGCGAATGGCTGCAGGATCGAACGGGGAAGGGTGACTGACGTGCGGCTT
>JBAYJG010000105.1:0-9499 GCA_041665225.1 Bacteroidota bacterium | reverse complement strand
TCGCGGGGTGGAGCAATTGGCAGCTCGTCGGGCTCATAACCCGAAGGTTCTAGGTTCAAGTCCTAGCCCCGCTACTACCAACGAAAGGCATCGAAAGATGCCTTTCGTATTTTTTGCCCGCTCCAGAGTGCAAGCTATGAAAGATTATAGTTCAAGCGGAGCGTTTTTTTCGACGTCCCGCTGCTTTTTAGCGGAATCCTAGCCCCGCCACTACTTACAGAGCAAAAACGGAGACCGCAAGGTTGCCGTTTTCTGTTTTGAAAGAGTTTTTCTCCTCGCTTTACATGTATTGCCATTTGGACATTTCAACACAGCTGCCGACCGAATCATACTATTGAAAACTTCAAGTAAGTGAATACACTGAAGTATTCACTTACGTAAATATGCAGACGCATTTTCACTTCCTGATAAAATGAGCCATCTCCTCCGGCAATTCGATCGAAAGTTCGACCATTCCCTTATTGATGCCGTTTTCGTACCACGGCGATTGGTAAATCAACTTTTTCTTCCCCAGTTTTTCGATAGAATAGATATTGGTCCTGCCTGATGCCATCAACTCCTGCACTTTGGAAAGAGCCGGTTCAGGATGACAATCAAAAAGACTTTTCCCGATTAACTCTTTCCCGCCGTCGTTTTTAAATACTTCTTGGGATTTGTCATTCATATAGACAATGACCCCCTCAGAATCACATACCGTCACTGCTGCATTGATGTTGTCGAAGTACTTCATTGAGTTTTTGGAGGAAATTAATTGAAATATTTTATCCCTTACTCTGATGAGTTAAAGAATATTCTTAAATAGAAACAGCCCTCAACGGAGGGCTATTTCTATTGGCACAACGTTTACGCCGGAGGACCTACTCGTTTTAGGATCAACGTCCGCAGATCCGGAATAAGAAAAGGCTTTTTCAAATATTCCACCTGTTTGTCAGCCTCCCACGCACCGGCGGAAGTTGCCATACCGGTCATCATGATCATTGGTATCTTAGCCGTATCGGGATTATCCTTCAGAATCTCCCGAACCATGAATCCATTCATATTTTCCATCATCACATCGCAAATGATCAGATCCGGGCGCTGTGTATTTGCGATATCTACTGCATCAGCTCCATTATCTGCTTCCAAAATGCCATAGCCTTCCCGTTTGAATACGGTCGAGATCATCGTGCGGATACCTTCATCATCATCCACAACTAATAATGTTTTCATAAGAACTTTCTGAATCGTGAAAGAGTGCTGTAATTGATATTACACATCTTCCCCCAATTTTGCTAATCCCGCCGAGCCAGCTGTGACTGATGCCGCACCGGCATGCCGCAGTACTTTTGCCACTTCCTGGATCGTCGATCCGGTCGTGATAACATCATCAACCAATAGTATGCGTTTCCCCTTTACCAATTCCTCCTGTGCAATTTCAAATGCGTCCGACATATTCTCTTTACGTTGTTCCGCATTCAATCGTGTCTGTGTGACGGTATATTTCACACGACGGACAACCGAATTCAACACCGGTTTCCGTAATACCGATGCTACCCCCTGTGCGATGTAGTCACTTTGATTGTACCCCCGTTCCCGTTCCTTCCGCCGGTTTAACGGGACTGGAATGACAGCGTCAATCTTCCTGCTTCCCAGTTGTTCCGACAGCTGTACTCCGAGTTCAAATCCAAACACGGTGATCTCTTCATACTTCAACGAATGAGCCAACTGCTGAAGCACTTTCCCCTTTTCAAAATAAAACAAAGTAATCAGATCGTCAATCACTCCGCCGTCCGCAAAGCGCTGTTTCAGAATCGAGACGGTATAATCACTCTCCCCAACCCGCGTCATAGAATCCCAGCATCGGACGCATACTCTGCTTTCCCCTTCCTTCAGCGGTGTTCCGCAAGCGAAACACGATGTGTCAAAAACGAAATCCCGAAGAGGCTGCACTATGGAGGAATGAAATATTCGCACTGGCAAAAACACCCGTATTGAAAAATAGAACAGTTATTTTTTCGAATTGTCGTTCGTCAATCGGTTGATCTCGTCGCGCAGCTGGGCAGCCCGTTCGAATTCCAGATCGGCGGAAGCGCGCTGCATTTCGGAAGTTAGTTCTTCAATGAGATCTTTCCGTTGTTCTGCAGAAAGATATTTCACCACGTTGTCTGCAACAACGGCCAGATGCTTTTGTTCTTTCTTTGCATCGTATCGTGACGAAACGTCGGCGACGGCGGTCGAAGCAATGATCTCATCGTGAGTCTTATAGATCGTTTTCGGCGTGATGCCGTGTTCGGTGTTATATGCGATCTGTTTTTTACGCCGCCGTTCGGTCTCATCAATTGTTTTTTTCATTGAATCGGTGATCTTATCCGCATACATGATCACTTTACCATTGGCATTTCGGGCAGTTCTTCCGGCTGTTTGAATGAGAGACCGTTCCGAACGGAGAAAGCCTTCCTTATCAGCATCTAATATGGCAACCATGGAGACTTCCGGCAAATCGAGTCCTTCGCGGAGCAAGTTCACTCCAACAATCACATCGCTATGCCCCAACCGCAGATTCCGAAGAATCTCCACGCGGTGCAGTGCATCCACTTCGGAATGGATATATTCCACTTTGATTCCCAGATCAAGCAGGTATTCCGTTAGATCTTCGGCCATTCGTTTCGTCAGCGTTGTTACCAGTACGCGTTCGCTCTTCTTCACTTTATCGCGAATCTCTGCAAGCAGATCGTCAATCTGATTCTTCACCGGCCGGACCTCGATCACCGGATCAAGCAATCCTGTGGGACGAATGACCTGTTCCACGAATACTCCCTGCGTCTTCTCCATCTCATAATTCCCCGGCGTTGCGCTGACAAAGATCACCTGGTTTACCATCTGTTCCCATTCGTCGAATTTCAGCGGACGGTTGTCAAGTGCAGACGGAAGACGAAAGCCATGCTCCACCAGCGTCGTCTTTCTGCTCCTGTCCCCGAAGTACATTGCACCAATCTGCGGAACGGAGACGTGTGATTCGTCAATGATGAGCAAATAGTCTTTCGGAAAATAGTCGAACAAACAGAATGGACGGGAACCCGGGGGCCGACCTGCCAGATGACGCGAGTAGTTCTCGATACCATTGCAATAACCGACCTCGCGCATCATTTCCAGATCGAACCGCGTCCGCTGTTCCAGCCGCTGCGCTTCCACCAGTTTCCCCATGTCGCGCATCTCGTCCAACCGTTCCTTCATTTCGATTTCGATCGATTTGATCCCTTTTTCCAATGATTCCCTTGTCGTAACGAACTGTTTTGCCGGATAGATCACATCATAATCGGTCTCGCCGAGGATCGTGCCGTCGAAGGAATTGATGTAAGATATTTTTTCGATTTCATCGCCGAAGAACTCTACCCGGATCGCTTCGTCATTTTCATACGCGGGAATCACTTCAACGACATCGCCGCGAACGCGGAATGTGCCCCGCTGGAATTCGTAATCATT
Source organism: Bacteroidota bacterium (assembly GCA_041665225.1). Lineage (GTDB taxonomy): Bacteria > Bacteroidota > Ignavibacteria > UBA10030 > UBA8401 > UBA8401. Next base: position 6,037 of record JBAYJG010000105.1, on the reverse strand, counting down.
CCGCGAATAGAAGATGTCGAGCAGTTTTCGGAGAAGCCTGTTCCGTTCGATCTTATCCCCTTTTTTGATCACCACCATCTGCGCGACCCATTCATCCGGCGCGCCGATGCCGTAAATACAGCTGACGGAGGCAACCACGATAACGTTTCGTTTGCCGGAAAGTAATGCGCTTGTGGCACGAAGGCGCAGCCGGTCGATCTCTTCATTCACCGACGAATCTTTCTGAATATAGGTATCAGTGGTCGGAACATATGCTTCCGGCTGGTAGTAATCGTAATAGCTGATGAAGAACTCGACATGATCGTTCGGAAAGAAAGTCTTGAATTCCGCGTAGAGCTGAGCCGCAAGTGTTTTATTATGCGACATGATCAACACCGGTCGGTCGAAATTTTTGATCACATTCGAAACAGAGAACGTTTTACCGCTTCCTGTCACTCCAAGCAGTGTCTGGAATTTGTCTCCCCTGGCAATACCTTCGGTCAATTGACGAATGGCTTCTGGCTGATCCCCCTGCGGGCTATATTCGGAAACAAGAGTAAAGGACATCAATCACCATTATGTAAAAATTTTACTATCTCGCGGGTTAATTTTCGAGGGGATAATCTCGGTCCCTGTGCAAAGACACGATTTGCCGCTCCGGGAATAATGATCGTTTTCTTCTTCATGAAACCGGCATAACCGATCGCCGCCACTTTGGAGACGTTCATCATCAGACCGGTCTTTTTCACAAGAAAAGTATCTTCCACACCCGCACGCTTTTGGAAACCTGTTTCCGTCGGTCCAGGACAGAGAACAGAAACCCAGACTCCCGATCCTTTTGTTTCGACCGCCAGCGCTTCGGATAGGAAGAGAACATACGATTTGCTCGCATAATATGTCGCCATCAGCGGTCCCGGTTGGAATGCTGCCGTGGAAGCAATGTTCAGTATTCCGCCGAATTTTCGTTTCACCATTCCGGTAAGAAACAACCGGGAAAGATGCGTTAGGGTCGTGATGTTCAATTGCACCAGGTCCAACTGTTCCTGTAATTCACTTTCGGAGAATTTGCCGTGTGTTGCGAAACCGGCGTTATTCACAAGAAAATCGACATGAATATTGTTTCTGCTCAAAAAATTATACAATTCGTTCGGCGCATCTGCTTGAGCGAGATTCATCGGTACGATGTGGGCAGAAATCTTCCAGGCGGTTTGCAACTCCTCTGCGATCTCCTTCAGTTTGTCAGCGCTTCGTGCGACCAGAACCAAATCATGTCCATTCTTCGCAAACTGTTTTGCAAGTTCGTATCCGATTCCGCCGGATGCTCCTGTAATCAGTGCTGTTCTATTCGCCATACTCCTGCCCTCCTTTAGGGTTTATAGATCCCTTTTCGTATCGATCCAAGCATCCCAGCTTTGTACGTTCGAGGATCCACTTTTTGCAGTGAACGGATCTGTGCCGGAGTCATCAATTTTGTCACAGGGATATAACTGAGTTTCAATCCGATCACTTCCATCACTTCTTCATCAAATTCGAAATTCTTATACGAGGAAAGATCCAACGGCACTGAAAACTGCCGCAGAGATTTTTCTTTGTTCAGATTGTAGAAAGATTCGAAATAGGACATCACCAGTTCCCGCACGTCACGGTAGAGCGGTTCGCGGAACCGAAGTCCGGTGAAATTCGATTTTGCCACCGCTCCGAACATCCCATCCTTTTTAAAGATTGCAATCACATGATCGTCATCCCGTACTGCCTGCATATCCACGATGAGCGGTTTGTAGCCAAGCCGATGGAGCATCGCAGCAGCGAAAACGGCGCCGTCAAAACAGTGCGCTTTCTTGTCTTTCAAAACAGACCGGGGACAACGGTAGCGGGATTCTGCGCTGTATTCCATCTTGTCCAGCAGCTGCTGGATCTTGAATGGAGTCGTTAACGTGCGAAGTGTTTTCAGTTCGCCTGCAGTCCATGAGAAAGTCTTCATCTATTTTATATACATCAATTTTCGTGTTTCAGTTGTATTGTGTGTTTCCAGCCTGTAAAAATAGATACCGCTGGAAAATTTTTCCGCATTCCAATCAACGGAATAATATCCAGCCGTCATGGTTGCATTCACAAGAGATGCGATCTCAGTGCCGTTGATAGAGTAAACAGAAAGTTTTACGTGCCCCGCGTTCACAATGTCGAATCCAATCGTAGTTTTTGGATTGAACGGATTCGGATAGTTTTGATGGAGGCGGAACAACTCCGGCTGCGCTGTTTCGGCTATTTTCACCGATGCCGGCATATCGAGCAATCCTGCGTTGACCCAGGCAGTATACCATAAACTTGCCAGGCCAATTGTTGCGGACTGCAACTCATTCTTCGTAAATCTGCCGGTGTTACCCCACAGGACAGTGTAATAGTTTGAAGGGAGCGTTCCGCTGCCGTTATAGCCAGAGGGAGGAGCGGCAACACGATCGGCGGCGATAATGGAATCAACAAGTAGATTCGATTCAAGCAGATAGGAAAATACAAACTCCAGCGGGTCGGCGATATAGTGCACGGAATCCTTTTGGATGATGACCGAGGAGAGATATTTCCCCATCATTGTCGATTCATAACGGGAATGGATCCCGGTATTTCCGGTGAGTTGTCCGTTGTAATTCATTGCCACATGCAATGGCTGATGGCCGTCTGCAACATAGTGTCCGATATCTGCTCCGGTTTGATATGCCTTGGTCCAGTCGCCTCGTTTCAATTGTGCCGTTAACGAATCCAATGCCCATACTGTTGCCCATGGCAGGATGCCGTTATCGTTGACTGCAACTTGAGCTCCATATTTCGCGATTAATGAATCCAAACTCCTCGTCAAATGTTTGTAATCCGGATAATAGTCGATGTCCAGATAATGTTTTGGCCCTTCGGTCGGATCGGTCCCTTTTCTGTTGTCCGCATCAATTGCATGTAATTCAAGGAAGTTTTGCTGGTCAATGAATTGTTTCATCGTTACCGGCAAATGGTTGACCGCATTTTTATTGATGTATTTATGCGTCGTACCGCCCCAGGCAGAGAGCAATTGCAAACAGAAGATTACTGCTACTAACTGACGCATAATTTGAGTTTCTTTCAAGGTGATATCAGCAATATAGAAGAATTTCTCGGTAAGAGAAAGCGGCAGTACAGCGAATGATTCTTCACAGAAAACGGTCGAACAACAGTTTTGCAATCGTTGCAAACACAACAACGATGTACAACGGACGGATAATGGCGATCCCTTTTTTTACGGCAAGATGCGCACCAATACGAGCGCCGATAATCTGTCCGGCTGCCATAATGATCCCATACACGAAAACGATCGAGCCGCCGAGCGCAAAGACAACAACTGAAATCACATTGCTGGCAAGGTTCATCACTTTTGTGTGTGCGGTCGCTTTGCGGATCTCATACCCCATCAGTGACATGAACATCATCGCCCAAAAGGAACCGACGCCGGGACCAAAAAAACCGTCGTAAAATCCCAGCGGAGTGCCGATGAACGTAAAGAATGAACGCTTGGAAAGCTTTGCAACGGATGGATGTCTGCCCAATGCAGGAGTAAAGACACTATAGAACGCGATGCCGAGCAGCAGCACAGAGATGACATACGCAAGCATCGTTGAATCGACTTGCTGAACAGTCCATGCACCGATCCCGGCTCCGACTAGTGTGCAGATAATTCCCAGTTTCTCTTCGCGGAAACGGACGAGGCCGTGATGACGGTAATGCAGTGCAGCCGTCATTGTGCCGAACATACTTTGGAATTTATTCGTACCGAGCGCAATGTGCGGAGGGATTCCGACGCCAAGGAGCACGGGCAGTGCAATCAATCCTCCGCCGCCGGCGATCGCGTCGATGAGTCCCGCAAACAGTGCGGCGATAAACAGAACAATATAGATGATGATCGGATCCAGATGAAAAACTATTCTCCTCTGCTCGCATCCTGGGCGAACGCAAGATTTCCTTCTTCCGTTTCAAGCCGTATCTCTTCCGCAGTTCCAAATACCCGGGCTTTATGATCGTCAAATTCCCCTTCCCATCGCGCGATCACCGCACACGCAAGTCCATTTCCCATCACATTCACGGAAGTGCGGGCCATATCCATCAACTCATCCACGGCAAAGATCACCGCAACTCCTTCCGGCGGCAGTCCAAAGGAATGCAGCGCAGCAAAAAGAACAACCAATGATGCACGCGGCACTGCAGCGATCCCTTTGGATGTGATCATCAGCGTAAGCATCAACAGAATCTGCTGGCCCCAGCCAAAGTGGACGCCCGTAACTGTTTCGGATGCCTGAGCGACGAACACGGAGGCAACGGCAAGATACAGCGTACTTCCGTCCAGATTGAAACTGTATCCCGTCGGAATGACGAATCCGACGATCCGTTTCGGTACACCGATCCGTTCCATCACTTCCATCAATTTCGGCAGGGCAGATTCGGAACTGGTCGTGACAAACGCAAGGGTGAACGGTTCCTTGATCGCCTTCAGGAATTGTTTCACCGGCAATTTGATCAGATAAATTATTGAACCGAAAACAACAACAACGAATATGATCAATGCAATATATAACGTGCCGACAAGCATTCCCAGATTCACCAGCACGCCGATCCCCATGTGTCCGACCGTTACCGCCATTGCTGCTCCGATACCAAACGGTGCGATCATCATAATGTAACTGGTGAATTTGAACATCACTTGCGAAAGACTGTCCGCCAACTGCAGAATTGGCTCTCCCTTTTTCCCCATCGCTGAAACGGCAAAGGCAAAGATCACAGAGAAGACAACAATTTGTAATACGTCGTTCCGTAGCATCGAATCGATGATGTTCGACGGGAACGCGTGGACAATTGTTTCTATCAGCGTCATCGGATGTGTTTCGGAGATCTTTCCAAGATTAATCGCATCCCCTTTCAGTTCCACACCATAGCCCGGTCCGGTGATATTCACAACTATCAATCCGATAGCAAGTGCGAGCGTTGTAACGACCTCAAAATAGACAAGCGATTTCCACCCGATGCGGCCGACTTTCTTCGCACTTCCGCCGCCGGCAATTCCGGCCACGATGCTGCCGAAAATAAGCGGTGCGATGATCACTTTGATCAGGTTGAGGAAAATGGTCCGAAGGAATGCTGTTTCTTTGGAAAACTCGGGAGCCAGCCAGCCGATGAACACACCGGCGATAAGACCGAGCAAGATCTGTTTGGTGAGAGACAGATGCCACCATTTGGATTGAGAAGCCATGATTACCTTGAGTGCGTGATTTGTGAATTTTACATCAGAAAAATGTTATTCTTTTTTCATGACGATCATATGCGATGTGCAGGTAGCGATCAGTTTTCCTTTTGCATTCACCCCTTCTGCGGAGATATTCATCGTCGCACGACCGCGGATTACTACGCGTGCTGTGATGGTCAATTGATCGTCTACATTAATCGGTCGGATAAAATTGGTGTGCATATCCAGACTGACGCATGTAGCCCGCGCCGCAAGATAACTGAGCGGCCCGATAACATTATCAAATGCAGCTGCAATGAAACCTCCCTGCATTGTCTTCATGGGATTGAGGAATTCCGGCAGGACGGGAAATGTAATCTTCAACATTGTCCGCGATTCGTAATCGATATATTCCGCTTTCATCACCGAAAAACAGTTTGGCGGCAGCTGTGCATCAGGAAATTGGCCGCCCAACTGTTCAAATTCTGCTTGAAGCACTTCAAGGTTTGGATTCATAGAAAGTTACAGAGGAATAGTAAATTGACCGTCCGCCATGATTTTATTATCATCGAACCACACCGTAGGATGTTTCACCAGTCCATCCAAGTGACTAGCAACGCGGACCGTGCCACCCATAGACTTATTATCACCGAATGCAATGTGAATCGTCCCCATCACTTTTTCATCTTCGATAATCTTTCCGGTGATGATCGCTTTATCATTCGTACCGATACCGAATTCCGCGACATTGTATGCATCTTTGCCGTGCGGTTCCAAGAGTTTTTTTAACGTTTCCGCTTCCGAACCTCCGGTGATCTCCATTGC
>JBAYJG010000104.1:0-9511 GCA_041665225.1 Bacteroidota bacterium | reverse complement strand
TTCCCCCGCGGTTATCCAAGAAGAAAATAGAAACAGTGGGCTGAATAGTCAAGCGAATCAGTGTCTGTACTCACACCAACACCATGATTTAGCATACACCATATAAAGGAATACTTCCCCTGAATTATCTCACTTTAGTGGGATAAATTCGATTCTTCTATTTTTTGTTCTTCCCTCTAGAGTCTTATTGGATGCGATCGGATTTGAGGGTCCGAACCCTTGTGTTGTTAACCGACTTGATGCTATTCCTTTACTGATCAAATAAGAAGCCACTTCATTTGCTCGATTGAGGGACATTTTCCGGTTTGCCGTAGCATTCCCTGTATTATCAGTATATCCGTTAATTTGGAGTTTTATGTCTGTATTCCCGTCCATAAATACAGCAAGCCTATCGAGGATGATCTTTGCATCATCTGTCAAAACAGTTTTTGAAGGAATAAAAGCGATTCCCTCAATTACTATCCCTTTCGCGGAACCACTGCCTAACAACTCAATCAATTTTATCGCTTCCGCAGTTTTTTCCTCTGTCCGAATGACAGGCCGTAGAATATCAACGTAGGTTGTCTCCAGTGCAAGTTGTGTCGTATTGATATTTGATCTCACACGAATAGTCACGTCGTTGGATCTGACAAGATTTTTTTCATCAAAATCATTGGTGATGAGCGCAAACGAGTGCTGCTTGTATACTGTATCTTTTCTAGCCGATTGCAAGCTAAGGGTATATGTGATCTCATTTTTTCCGCCGCGAACGAGTCCGGTGATATCCATCGAAGAGATCTTTGTAAAATCTATTTGGGAACCGATGGTTTTCTCCGATGATGAGAGTGATGATGAACGGGTGCGAAGCGTAAGGTTCCGTGCGGGCAGCGGGATTCCATTGACACTGAATGATTGCTCATTGATGGTAAATGCGTATTGCAATGAATCAATGATCCTAACATCCTTGATCTTCTTTTTCGGATCGATGAAGAGCGATGTCCGGACAAACAGTTCGTCTCCCGGTGCGATGCTGACGGAGTCGGGCAAACGATCGGACTCACGCGGTTCGATTGCAGTCAGCACTATCTTGGAAGTTTCGATCCTGTTTTTCACTGTGTCCAGAATTACATTCTCGGCGGTGAACGGTCCGCATTCAGTCCTTACGCTATCGATGTCCGTTACGGAAATCGCCGATGTAGAAGAAAGTATCGTGCGAGACGCTGGTATCGAATTCACGCGTACTTTGTAACTCAACACACCTTTGGTTATCTCCCGCGCCGCTCCGAGTTTCCAGCGGATCATATTCTTTTCTGCGGTCAATGTGGTCTTCCGTCCGTTGAACGCCGCACTATTCGGCACCAGCGTGAACCGTTCATCAAGTTGATCAGAGATCGTGATCGACTGCACCGGTTTACTGCCGGAATACGAGAACGAGACATACATTTGCACCGTATCGACATGAATGTTCCGAAGTGAATCGATGTACAGATATTTTGGTTTTGCCTGACGGACAGCGAACAACCTGTTCACTTTACTGACCGCTTGTTCCACCGTATCCGCAATATTCCGTTTCAGATAGAAATTCGCTTTCGCTATCCCTCCTTCGGTTACGCGGACAAAGCGCGAAGAGGGATCATTTGCAAAGGCAATACTGCCGACCAACAGTTCGGTGTTCTTCAGTAGTGTCAGTTCGTTCACCCGCAGTACATGCTGACCCGGTTTCACTTCGGGAACTGAATATTTGCCGTCATCGCCGGTAATGATCTTTGTACCGTCCTCCATCCATAGTTCAATTCCCTTTTGTCCGTTTTCACCTGCATCCTGGAAAGTGTTTCTGTTATCATCATAAAACACTTTACCGATGATTAATCCTTTTTCCGTGAACACACCCGGACGGACGGTTACCTGCCATTGCGATGGTGCGGAAACAATTGTCGTCCCGTACCCAGCAACGGCGCTGGCAACTGCCGTGTTCATCCCTTCACTTTCCATGGCATCCGCGCCAACCGCGAGTTGATACACCAGTATTCCATGTTTTGTCGTCGGGATCGTGTCGGACAGATTCCATTGCAACCGATTCATTTGCGGATGGACGTATGGCTCAATTGCTTTTCCATTAAAGCGCGCAGAGTTCTTGATATACTGAAACGCATACGGCAACAGATCATACACGCCGATATTTCTGATCGCTTGCGGGCTTGCATTGGAAATCTGGACCTGATAGGTAACAATATCGCCTATCTCCGCTACTTTTTTGTTTGCTGTTTTCACAATTCGTAAGAATGTCGACAGTCCGGGATTTTCATTAACAATAAACGCCGTATCATGCCGTGCCAACACTGAATCATTCTTCATCACATAAGCGTGAGAAGAGATCGACATTCCGTGTCGCAATGCATAATCGGTCACCAACTTCAAAGAAACTGAATCTTCCTTCCCCGGGGCAATTGCACTGATATGGATGGTGGAAACACTATCCAGAATTTTCACAGAATCGACAGCAGACTTTGCCAATGTCAGGCCGCTTGCACCGGCGGAAAAGAGCGTATCAACAATCCGGATACCGCGCAAACTATCTGTTCCAATATTTCTAATCTTGAAGACATGCCGGATACTGTCACCAGCCACAAGTGTATCGCCCGGCATGATGAATCTATTAGTGAACTGCACCTCACCCTTCGAACGGACAGTGATCGACTTCTCAGCTGAGACGGCGGTCAAATGCGAAACAAACCACACACGGTTCACAATTTTTGTGCTGTCGGGAATATTTCGTGAAAGTAATGCCCTCACAATGACAGAATCTTTTACGAGAGTCTGTACTGTATCACGCTGCCATCGAATGACGCGAGATGTGGAATCGTACGTAACCGAAGCGAACTTCCCTTGCGTAGCAGAAATATACCTGGCAAATGCTGATAGTGTATCGAATACTGTGACGTTGTGATGTTCTGCAGTACCATTATTTGAAATGCCGATTCCGATAGTCACCGTATCGCCGGCATTTGCAGCTGCCGGTGCACTTGTCGTTACGGTAACACTGGAATCGAATCCAATCTCAAGACCCAAGTTCATCGTGAACATACCGGAAGCGGTATCTGCCAGGAATGTATATCCTTTGAAATTTGGGAATTGAGCGCTGTCCAACGAAAGCACATACCGTGATGGACGGAGATTATCAAACGTAAATTTTCCGTTGGCGTCTGTCTTTCGCTCCTGCACTCGAGCCAATGCGCCAAATGGAGAATCCTTTGTCCTTGCTTTCCGTTGAGCATTATTTGAGATAAGTGAATCCAGGAACACGGTAACATTTGCCGCAGCTACTGCTCCGCCTGAATTTTTATATTCGATTCTGCCGGAAATAATATTGGGTATATCGACCGGTGGTAACGGGAACCGCGACGGGTCAATCTCCGCAAACGTCGTAATCGAATCGCCGTATTTATCAATCACCAGCATCCGCACGACATATTTTTGCACATCCTTGTTTAACGCAATGAAGAATTTCCCGTCGGATCGTGTCGTGTCTGCACCCATCACCTTTTGTACCGAGTTCAACACCTGAACTATAGCCCCGGCAAACGGAACATGGTCAAGACCACTGGCAATTTTTCCGGTGACAGCTCCGGGATAGAAAAAGACTGCTGTCGTGTCTTGAATCGTTCCAAATGCCGATGCGCCGGCGATCGCAGTAATTGTTGCTTTACTGATATCGTTGCTGACATCAATCGAGCGGAGTGTTGCCGTAGCGGCGCCGTTGCGGATGACGGTTGCAACTTCAGCAGCATTCGTAGAAAATGTTCCGGTCGAAGTGGTAATTTGTACTGTCGCGCCGTCCGGCAATAATTCGCCGGATGAATCTTTCACAACGACGGTGACACGGGAACTATCTTTGTTGCGTTGGCCGAAAATGAATGTTGGTGACGCAGAAAGAGTCATCGACGCAGGACGGATCGGGACGATGGTATTTGTTGTAAAAGCATAATCTCCTTTCGCTGCGTTTGCAGCAAATACCGCAGCGCTGTTTCTGATCTCCTTGTAGCCGATATTGGGAAGCGTTACAACGTTCACCAGCAATTCTTTGGAAGAAAATCCAGGAATGGAACCAAGGTTCCATTTGACCAATTGCTTCGTGGCTGCAAGACTGTCTGGATTTACGTTTGCCGATGAAAACATTCCATATGCAGAGATGGTGTCATACAGAATCGTATTCGTCGAAGCCAGATTGCCGCTGTTCCGGACTGTCATGCGGTATGTTATCGTCCTGCCGGATCCCACAATATCCGATAGCGGAGCAATGGAAAGCGCTAACCGTGGGAAAGTGCTGATCACAAACGCTTTTGAAGCACTGACGAGTGAAGAACCCCAACTCATCTCTGCCTGCATGGCAAGTTCCGAATTCAGCACAAGTCCGCTGTCCACAACAACTCTTACCATAACGGAATCACTCTTTCCCGATGGAATTGTAAAGAGTTTCCATTTAACGGAACTTCCAGAAATCGTCCCGGTTGTTGAACCGGCTAAAAACCGCATCCCGGATTGCGGCAGGAACGCTTCGACCGAAGCCGTGTCCGCTTTTTTGTTTCCGACATTTTTATAGATGATGCGAACTGCAACTGTTTCTTTCCCGAACACTGCGTTATTCTCTTCACTGAAACTGATTTCAAAATTTGGCGCATCCAAAACGCTGAATTGAACGACGTTCGATTTGATGGTATCCGGCGTGAATGCTTTGAACTGAAACACAGCCTTTGCCTGACTTGTGATGACGGTATTCGGTGCAGTTTGCGCCAACGCCATTGTGCACACAACAGCCGACACTGCAAACAGCATCGCAACGATTTGCGACCGTACTCTGAAATTCTTTTTTGTCGGCATACGTGATTGCATCGTTATTTAATTTTCACTTTAAATTCTATGGAACCGTTCGATTGAGCGGACAAGGCACCGATGGACACTGTGACGATCGTATTTTGATTCAGTCCGGGGATAATAGTCACACTGCCGGAATTATCCGCCACAGCAACACCGTTGAGTTTGACACTGTTTGGTATATAGTTCGTTTGTTGGGGCGTTGCATCGATTACCGCAAAATTCTTCACTGCTACACTTCCTGCGTTCGCATACGTGACGGTGTAGGTGATGACTGAACCAGCGGGTTGATTTCCGGCAGGGAATACACTTTTACTGAGCGTCACCACGGGTGACAAGATCGTCGTCACCGTTCCGGCGTGTTCGAATTTTGAATGATCTCGCGCGGACAAGGCAGTCATACGGACAGTATCCTTCATTTGATCGGACTCCAATTTGGGAACTGATGCGACCGCAAATATGTGAACGCTGTCGCCGACAGACAACGAGTCCAGATCGACACCTGCGGAATCATTGGTATTCAAAACCAGCGGATCGCTCTTATCCCATGCATGGTTGGCATTGCCGTCCTGATACAATTTCCAGGGAAGTCCGAGATTCGATGAAACGGAAAGCTCGATCAAATCTCGAAATGCTCCGGCATTTCGAACAATAAATCCGTATGCCGCAGTATCTCCTGCCTCTTTCGTAACCGGCGACTGCAGCGAGCTGATACTGACTCCATATTGCAGCACGCCGGAAACGGTCAACGATCTTGAATTGCTGAGCAACGTATATGCATTGGAGCCCACGACGTAGGTAACGATAAATTGATTTGGAATGACCTTCCCGGGAATGTTTTCCATATTTACCAGGAGTGTGAGGGTAAACGTCGCAGTTTGGGATGGCGCCAGTGTACCAACTTTCCACGTAGCCGTTGGCAATCCGCTTAAAAATATCCCCGACGTAGAATTCCCGGAGACCAGCGTCAGACCGTTCGGGATAAGATTTGAAACATTCAGACTTTCCGCTGCAACCGAACCGTTATTCGTCAGAGTAAAAGTATACGTAACCTGTTGACCGGCAGCCGGAGATGCATTATCTACTGTCAATCCTGGACTTACGGCATTCAATCCGGTCATTCTTACTGTTGTGATGTACGATCCGGTATTTGATTTTGTTGAATCAAATTCCGATTTGACAATAACTGTAGCGGTATCTGCCATACCGTTCAAAGTTTCGCCTCTTGGAACTTGTATGCGTGCGATCAGCGCAAATTGCGCGTCGGCAGCAATTGCAGTTGTTTGTGTCACCGTTCCCGCACTGATCTCAGCAGTCTGAAGAATCCCATCACCGTTGGCGTCAGCATACACCGCTGTTTTCCATCCATTGGAAGAGACAGAAGAGATTCTTGCTCCATCGGTTCCATTCCCGGAATTCATTAGAACGATCGCATACTCTGCAGTCGTGCTGTCGCTTGCCGTCGCACTTGCCCCGCTCTTCGGGATGATGTTGAACGCTGCACGCTGCGCGACGATGATATCCACGGCTGCCGAAAAAACAGTATCCAGTTTCGTTCCGCTCTGCGACGAATACACCACTCTGGAACGTGTCTGGATCACCGTCCCGGCGGGAGTTCCCGCAGCAAAGAGTTCGGGCAACACCATCGACATTGCTGCTGCGATCACGATAATATTTTTATATACTGTTTTCATTCAGTAAGTGCGTGGGCGCTCAATTGATCGTCGCTTTATACGTGATGATTCCAGCGGGAGTTTGTCCGTTCAACGTCCCTAACAGAATCGTAATAATCTTCCTCCCAGAAACAGTTGTCACTGTCACTTCATCCCCGTCTGCTGCATCTGTTTTTGCAACGCCATTGACCGAAACCGAATTGGGAGAATAGGTCATGCTGTCCGCTTCGGTTTCAGTGACAGTAACATTGTATGCGGTGCCATGACCAGTATTTTGATACGAAACAGTAAACGTCATTTCCGTTTCCGGCGGTTGGTTCCCTTCCGGTGCAACGGATCTCACGAGTACGATTCCGGCAACATTGAAAGTTGTAGTTCCGGTTGCAGTCTGGGCTTTTGCCGCATCAACCGCAGAACGAACTGTAAACGACGTCACTTCCTGGAATTGATCCGATGGCACTGCCGGAACGACTAACCGTGCAAGAATTTGCACACTATCCAACGCAGCAACAGAATCCACATCGACACCTGACGAACCGTTAGTATTCACAAGTTGTGTATCCCCTGCATCCAGACTGTCATTCTGATTAACATCCTTATAGAATGTCCACAAGTAGGAATTCGATGACGCGTATTCCAATTCCAACACATCGCTAGTGTTTCCGGAATTCTTGATAATAAAAGGATACACCAGTGTGTCTTCCGGTTCAGCAGCGGCGCTAACACTTAGCGGTGAGATCTCCACACCACGGATCACGCCGATCGCTGCCGGCGGATTATTCGTGGTTACGGTAAATGTGCTGCCCCCTACCGAGTACGTCACATCAATGGTATTGTTCAACACTGTCCCAAGCGTCAGTCCCGAATTTACTTTTAGCGTAATGGAAACTGTCACAGAACTTCCAGGATTGAGCGTTCCGGCATTCCAGATGACAGGATTACCGGCAGTATTCACTTCCCCCTGTGTTGTGGATCCGGAAACAAACGTGAACAGCAACGGATCGAAATGATCTGAAAATGAAAGTCCCGTCGCCGCACCATTTCCACTATTGGTAATGGTGATGGTGTACACAACATTATCACCCGGTGATGGATTCGACGGCGTAACGGTCAATCCAGACGTAATATTGGTAAAATTGGCAGTGTGTACGGTTGTTCGCGCCTGTGCAGAATTGCTCTTTGTATTATCGAAAACTGAAGCTGCCGTTACCACCGTTGTATCGGTTTGTCCGTCCAAGGAGGGATCGCGGGGAGCAAAGACCCGGACAAAGAACATGTAGGACGCATCGGCTTCCACAGAAGCAGTTTGGGTGATCGCCCCCGCGCTGATCTCCGCCGGCTGCAGTGTACCGTCGCCATTCGCATCAAAATACATCGCGCGTGTCCAACCTTTCGTTGAGGTGCTCGACAATGTGTATTGATCCGGACCATTTCCTGAGTTCGTAATGGTCAGCGCATAGGCAACGTACACACTGTCACTTTCTGTTGTGACTGCATTGGTTGCAGGAGTTATATTCACAGCTGCAACTTGTGCCACAGTAAAATTGACATAGTCTGAGTACGCAGTATCAACGGCCGCCCCGCTGGCGCTCGTATACGTTACTCTCGACCTGGTTTGGATTACCGTACCAGCTGGAGTTCCGACAGCCAATGCATCCTGTGTCACAACAGTACATAGGACACCAAGGAACAGAATGGAAATTCGTGAAATATTATTTTTCATAGTACACCCCCAAAAGAACACGTTGTTACCGAACAACTGCCTTCAATGAAACTGTCCCTTCTTCGCCAGGATTCACCCGTTTGGTGACTTTCCATGAAACAGAGATCACTTCTCCCTGCTGCGGCGCCTGTACTTTTTTGCGTTCGATTTTGACCTCCGAACCCTCTCCTTCTGCAGAACCATCTACATAGGTTGTGTTCGCAGGAATCGGATTGTTGATTTCGATTCCCTGTGCTGGTTCATTCCCTATGTTGTGATATGTAATGAAATATATGATGGTATCACCCGGGAATGGATTCGTTTTGCTGGCAGTATTCAGCAACGACAATTCTGTCACATTCTTTTTATTAGTAATCGCCTGTTCAAGATTCGTCGCCTGGCTTGCCGCCTTCTCAAAACTCTTCACAGTGGTAGCAAGCGCACGAAATGAGAGCAGTTCCACTTCATCTCCTGAAGAAGCGACGGACGCGGAAGTCAGTTTCACCATCTTACCGGCAGTTTTTTGAACGGCATTATCCGTACTGACTGTTGTTCCTGCATCGCCAACAACAAGTGCCAGCGGGAAATCTGCTTTCCCTTTTTCTAGACGACTGTTCGAAATCCCATTGGTTCCCACTTTCCGGACGAATCCGTCGCCAAACAGCGTCATGACGGCAGAGAGGTTTTTATTTCCGGAGGTTTTTGCTTTTACCGATACATGAAGAACACTTCCTAACGGCATGGCTTCATCGGCAATCACTTCCGATTGCACTGTGATTGAAACTGCATTTGCCCCGCTCCCGGAAGCATAGGTATAAACTGTTTTTGTGCCTTCTGTTTGAGATTTTGCTTTCGCAGAAAAGTCCTTTGCAGTTATAGATGCAACGGACTTCTGTCCGTCTTTCACTTCGAGAAATACGGCATTGGCATTCGTATTATTAGAGAGCCAGTAACCGAAGATCTGATCCTCTTTTGCGCTCTTCACCGGTTTCAGTGTAATGAACCCTATCTTTCCGCTTTTTGTTTTGATATTGGAATTCGCCTGCAGCTGATAATCATACAGATTCAGCGATGTTCCCTGTCCGAAAGCGAATGAACAAAGCACGAAGGCGATAATGAGAATTTTTTTCATGATTGTTGCTCCTTGATTAGTTTAGTATGGTTTTAAAATTCACTTGCGTATACGAACCGGGGGTGAGCAGCGAAAATGTCACTGTGATAGTGGACCCGCTGATTGAGACCTCGTCTGCATCCGGATCATTTGTCTTGGCTACTCCGTTCACGG
>JBAYJG010000103.1:0-9643 GCA_041665225.1 Bacteroidota bacterium | reverse complement strand
CATACAAAATGGATCCATTACGGTCGTCCGGTGGTCAACCAACGGATTGGTATCAACACAGGTCGTGCTGTTGTCGGCAATATGGGAGCGGAAACCCGATTGAACTATACGGCAATCGGCGATGCGGTGAATCTTGCTGCACGTCTTGAAGGTGTGAACAAGGAATACGGTACTCGGCTGCTCATGAGCGAATTTACGTACCGAAAAGTGCACGACAGGGTTCTTTCACGGGAAATGGATCTTGTTGTCGTGATGGGAAAATCCGAACCAGTGCGGATCTATGAATTGATCGCACTGGCGGACGAAGTACAGACCGATGCAACGAAAAAATTCCTGGAATTTTATCATGACGGCCTGGAAGCGTATAAAAAACGGGCATGGAAGAGCGCAATCGATCAGTTTCAGCAGGCGCTCTCCATCCGCAGGGATGATATCGTTTCCAACCTCTACATCCAACGGGCGACGATGTTCATCGATTCACCGCCACCGGATGATTGGAACGGTGTGTTCATCATGACCAAAAAATAATGACCGGCTGACCTCCGGAACAACGGCTGAACAGACTCTGTTCGGCCGTTGTCATTTTTTGGTATGATTGTCTCATTGATTTTTCACGTTTTCTTTTATATGTTGTCTCGGCAAATTTTTCGAATAAACAGTCACTCTTATGAATCCATTCTTCCGTTTTATTAATTCTTCCGTCGGCAAAAAATTGCTGATGAGTTTGACCGGCATCTTCCTTTCCATCTTCCTGATTGAGCACCTTGTAGGAAACCTGTTGTTGCTGAAGCAGGACGGTGGTGAAGCATACAACGAATATGCGCACTTTATGGGGGGCAATCCCATTGTACGCATCCTGGAGGTTGGTCTGATCGGTCTGATCCTGCTCCATATCTTCAATGGAACACGGTTGTGGCTTTCCAACCGCAGTGCACGCGGCAAAAAATATGAAGCGTACAGACTTGATGAGAACACAACGTTTCAAGCTCGCATGATGAAACTGTCTGCCGCTCTGGTATTCCTGTTCCTCGTCATTCATTTGGAGAAATTCTGGGTGCCAGCCCGTTTTCTAAAAGAGCCGGACATTGCTTCATTAGTCTATTATACATTCCAGCAGCCGTTCTATGTAATCTTCTACCTGGTAGCGCTATTCATTGTCGGATATCACCTGCGCCATGGATTCCAGTCGGCATTCCAAACGCTGGGCTTCCGGACGAAGCGATATCAGACGCTGATCGAATTTATTGCAGTGCTGTTCTGGTTCGTTGTTCCTGTCGGCTTTGCCATTATTCCGTTGTACATCTATTTTTTTAGCGGAAGCGCAGTCGCTTTTGCTCAATAATGAACATCTGAAAATTCTATGACCCTGAACTCGAAAATACCCGGCGGACCGCTCGAAAAGAAGTGGTCATCGCATAAATTCAATATGAAGCTTGTGAATCCTGCTAACCGGCGGAAGTACAAGATCATCGTCGTCGGAACCGGTTTAGCCGGTTCGTCGGTTGCTGCGACACTTGGAGAATTGGGATACAATGTCCATGCATTCAGCTATCATGAGTCCCCCCGTCGAGCGCACAGCATCGCGGCGCAGGGAGGGATCAACGCGCCGAAGAACTATTCAAATGACGGCGACAGCGTCTACCGGTTGTTCTATGATACCATCAAAGGGGGTGACTACCGCGCCCGTGAAGGGAACGTTTATCGGTTGGCGGAAGTCAGCGGTTCGATCATTGATCAGTGCGTTGCGCAGGGTGTTCCGTTTGCCCGTGACTATGCCGGATATCTGGATAACAGATCGTTTGGCGGAGCACAAGTTGCACGGACATTTTATGCACGGGGACAGACAGGACAGCAATTACTGCTTGGAGCATACTCAGCACTGAACCGTCAAATTGATGCGGAAACAGTAAAATTCTACGAACGCCGCGAAATGCTCGATCTTGTTCTTGTGGATGGTAAAGCCCGCGGTATTGTTGCTCGCAATCTGATTAATGGTAAGATCGAATCGTATGCAGCCGATGCGGTCGTGCTGGCCACTGGAGGATATGGTAATGTGTTCTTCCTTTCGACCAACGCAAAAGCCAGCAACGCAACAGCAATCTGGCGCGCACATAAAAAAGGGGCATTCTTCGGGAACCCCTGCTTTACACAAATCCATCCGACCTGCATTCCGGTTACCGGCGATCATCAATCAAAATTGACGCTAATGAGCGAAAGCTTGCGTAATGACGGCCGTGTATGGGTTCCGAAGAAAAAAGGGGATACGCGCGCTGCAAAGGATATTCCTGAAAACGAACGCGATTACTATCTAGAACGTCTGTATCCGTCATTTGGAAATCTTGTGCCGCGCGATGTTGCATCACGGCGTGCAAAAGAAATGTGCGACAACGGGTACGGTGTCGGTCAATCAAAGATGGCGGTCTATCTCGATTTCGCAGATGCCATAAAACGGCTCGGACGTGAATCGGTTTTCCAAAAGTACGGTAATCTGCTGGATATGTACAAGCAGATCACCGGCGAAGATCCGTATCAAGTGCCGATGAGAATATATCCTGCGGTCCATTATACTATGGGCGGTTTGTGGGTGGATTATAACCTGATGAGCACGATTCCCGGATTGTTCGTGTTGGGTGAGGCAAACTTCTCCGATCACGGAGCGAATCGTCTCGGCGCAAGCGCACTGATGCAGGGATTAGCGGACGGATATTTCATCGCGCCATATACCATCAGCGATTATCTGGCAAGCAACAAGTTTGCTCCGGTGAAAGAGGATAAGCAGGAATTTAAGGAAGCGGAGAATTCGGTCACCGCTGCGATCAACAAACTTCTCGGCATTGATGGGAAGAAAACGGTGGATGAATTCCATCGCGAATTCGGCAAAGTGATGTGGGATTATGTCGGCATGGGGCGCAATAAGGCTGGACTGCAAAAAGCATTGAAACTCCTTCCCGAGATCCGCGAACGGTTCTGGAAAGAAGTGAAGATTACCGGCAATGCCCATGACATCAACACCGAACTGGAAAAGGCGCAGCGGGTGGCGGACTTCATGGAACTTGGCGAGCTCATGGCAATCGATGCACTGCACCGTGAAGAATCGTGCGGCGGACATTTCCGCGAGGAATTCCAGACGGAAGAGGGTGAAGCAAAACGGAATGACAAACGCTTCTCCTATGTAGCGGCATGGGAATACACGGGAAAGACAGGGAAACCGAAACTGAATAAAGAATCTTTGAACTTTGAAGAAGTCCATCCGTCCCAACGGAGTTACAAATAAGGAGAACTGAATGAAACTCACGCTTAAAGTTTGGCGGCAAAACGACAAGAATGACGAGGGCCGGTTCGTCGAGTATATCGCCACCGATATTTCGCCGGATATGTCGTTCCTGGAAATGCTCGATGTGGTGAACATCGACCTGGTGAAAAAAGGGGAAACGCCGATCGTGTTCGACCACGACTGCCGTGAAGGAATCTGCGGAAGCTGCGGAATGATGATCAATGGTCGGGCACACGGTCCGGGTCGCGGCATTGCCACCTGTCAATTGCACATGCGCAGTTTTTCGGACGGCGATGAGATCGTCATCGAACCGTGGCGTGCGCAGGCTTTCCCGGTATTAAAAGATCTGATGGTGGACCGTCAGGCATTTGACCGTATCATGCGCGCAGGCGGATATACGTCGGCAAAAACGGGAGGAATTCCGGACGGCAATGCGATCCTTGTGCCGAAACCGGTCGCAGATGAAGCATTCGATGCGGCAGCATGCATCGGTTGCGGTGCTTGCGTGGCGGCCTGTCCGAATTCTTCGGCAATGTTGTTTGTTGCGGCAAAAGTGTCGCAGCTGGCGGTACTGCCGCAAGGGCAAGCAGAGCGGGAAACGCGCGTTAACCGTATGGTTGCACAGATGGATGAAGAGAAATTCGGCAGTTGTTCCAATACCTATGCATGCGAAGCAGAATGTCCGAAGGGCATCTCAGTGACCCATATTGCACGGTTGAACAGAGAATACGTCGCAGCACAATTCTAATCTGTTGTTTCTGGAAACGACAAAGCCCGTTCCGAGATAATCGAAACGGGCTTTTTTTATTCCCATGATGAAATATATCCTTCCTTTCAGGAAGGACCACTTCGTGGAGTACAAAAAACTGCGTCATTCCCGCATGCTTCAAGCGGGAATCTATACCAAGATGCCCTGCAGAAACATCAGGGCATGACGTGGCAAGTTATATTTGATATCAAATATTAATTCAGTACAATGGTTTCAGAAATAAACCGTTTCACCGACCAGCCGCTTCCCAATAAACCTAAAACAATACCGAAGACGATCATGGTGATGTAGAAGTACAATTCTACAGCGAAAAATTCGGATAATTCGGTACTGACAAACCGTTTAGCCAGATAGATAATGCTCCAGATTAATCCGGCGGATAATGCACCTCCCACCATCCCATGCAGCATTCCTTCGATCAAAAACGGCATACGGATGAATCCGCGCGTAGCGCCGACCAGTTTCATCGTCGTGATCATCTTCCGTTTTGCATAGATCGTCAGACGGATCGTATTTGAAACAAGAAATATTGCAGCAATTAACAAGGTTAATCCGATTGCGGCACTTGCACCGATGAAAATCTTTACCCTGCGATCCAGGATCTCCAGCAGCGCCTTCCGGTAGACAACATCATCGACGCCGTCGATTCTCGTCAATGCAGCATAGACGGCTTTCGCGCTGTCGGTATTTTTATATTCCGGCGCCAGCCGCAGTTTGAAGGAGGCAGGGAGCGGATTGAAATCAAGCACTGCGTTGATGTCCTCGCCGAATTCCTTTTTGAAAATCTTTGCTGCATCGTCTTTGGAAATGTAGGACGAACTCATGATGCCGGGAACATCCATCAGTGCCGATCGTATGGTTGCAATGTTTGCAGTATCCACTTCTGCAGCGATGAAGACCTCCATTTCCACTTTGTCCCGGAATGACTGGATGATGGAATTTGTATTTCGATAAATAATTGCAAACAGCCCCAGCAACAGCAGCGAGATTGTCATTGTAAAGATCGTAATGACTGACGAGAGCCGGGCCCGTTTGAATCCGGAGAAACCTTCTTTGAACGAGTAGAAGAGCGTCATGTTATTTCACCACCTTGCCGATTTCGTATGATCCGAGGATTTTAACGTACGTCGTCATTTTTTTTAACTGCCGGATAGCAGAGATGCAGTCCTGATTTTTCTGGTCTGTTTCAAGATCGGCAAAGAAGAGATATTCCCACGGTTTGCCGACAAACGGACGTGATTCAATTCGTAACAGATTGATATGACGGTCCGCAAACAGCGACAGACAGTGCACCAGCGATCCAGGAACATGCCGTGTAGCAAAGATCAGCGACGTTTTCGCATGCGGTCCAGGTTGCACCGATTTCCGTGATAGGACGAGAAAACGGGTGAAGTTGCGGTGATCCGTTTCGATTCCTTTTTTCAGGATCTTCAAATCGTAATGTTTTGCCGCCTGTTCACTGGCAATGGCTGCGGAGGTATTCAATTGCCTCTCTGCAATCATCTTCGCCGCTCCCGCAGTGTCGTAATACTGATGCAGCGTTACGTCTTTCAGCGAGCGAAGGAACAGATCGCTTTGCCCAAGCGCCTGTGGATGGGAATAGACATTCCGGACATTTTTTAGCGACGTAGCCGGCAACGCCATTAGATTCATCCGTATCCGGAGTTTCACTTCGCCAATGATATGCAGCGGATATTCCTGCAGCAGGTCGAAATTTTGATGGACGCTTCCGAATAACGAATTCTCGATCGGCACAATGCCGACCGGTGTGCGTTTCCGTTTCACATCTTCGAAGACGTCACGGAAATTCTCACGGGGGATCGGCTGGCAATCGCTTCCGAAAAATGCGACAGATGCCTGTTCACTGAATGCACCGTACTCGCCTTGAAAAGAGACTTTCATAGAAACCAACTCGCCATTGGATTGTTAAAAATTTGATTCATCACGCCACTTCGTGATTTTCCAGACATCGGTCTTTTGTCCCCGTTCCAGCGTCCAATTCGCATATCCGTCAACCCGAACTACATCATTCGGACTGAATGTGACCGTCAGGTTAAAATTCCTGATAATCGATGTTTTAAGACTGTCTGGTTCCATTGTTGAACTGATGATGGTATTCCATACCAGATCGAGCCGCTGAACATTCTGGAACAATCCTTCCGTTGTTCGGATGTCATCGTCCCGTCCCCAAAACACATCGACGACCTTATCATAATCACGATAAATAAAAATGAAATTCGACGCCAGCAGCTGCCCGTAAATAGTTGAATCGCGGAATGCGTATGCCTGCTTGAAATTCTGGAATACACCGTCCACCTGATGCTGATCTCCCAGAATAGTCGAGCTTCCGGACGGAGAATTGTCCAATCTAGGTGCGAACGGATTATCGCATCCGATCAGCCACACGACGGCACCGATGAGTGCTGCACGCGCGATCACTTCGCAAATTGTCCTTTCAATTCACTCCAACTTGAATCCTTTTTCGTCTCAAAATCGACCCAGCGGTAGATCCGCCAGGTGGTGTTCTTGTCCGGCGCCATTGTAATTTCGCACCGGCCGACGAACTGCTGTGTTTTCAGATCACTCCGATTATGGGGAACAAAGAGGAGATAATCAAATGTGTACTGTGCCGAATCTGATTGATACGGGACGATCACAGGACCAGAGGTAATCTGAAGCTGTAATGACGATGAAGTCCCGACAGCGGTGATTGCATTCCGAAAATATTCCATTTCTGCAATAGTATTCCAGGAAGAAAATACTGCGGCGTACCGCGATGCAGAGGATTGGTTGGGAATAAACATGTAGCGTTGTGCATGCGTCGCAGTGTCCGCGAAGAGTTTTCCGTATTCCTGGATATTCTTCTGTTCAAAGGACGATTTGAAATTGCTGAACAGGCTTTCTTTCGTGAATGCCGTTGGGAGTGTCTGGTTATCTGAAATGGGATTTTCAGGGTCGCGCGTGTCGAACAGGTTGCAGGAGAGCAACAGCGCACTGAGAATCACGATATGCAGATAACTAAAGCGCAACTCGTCCCTCCAGTGCGCGCGTCAGTGTTGCTTCGTCCGCGAATTCCAGATCGCTTCCGATCGGGAGTCCCCGCGCGATACGGGTTACTTTCATAGAGAGCGGTTTCAACAACTTTGCAAGATAGAGGGTTGTTGTTTCTCCCTCCACATTTGGATTCAAGGCAAGGATCACTTCCTGCACATCGTCGTGCAGACGGGAAAGGAGCTCTCTCACTTTCAGGTCTTCCGGACCAACACCGTCCAGCGGTGAGAGTGCACCGCCGAGTACGTGATAGAGTCCGTTGAACTCGTGCGTTTTTTCGACGGCGATGACGTCATTCGGTTCTTCCACAACGCAGATCACTTTTCTGTTTCGTTTCTGACTTGCGCAGATGGAGCACGGATCGCTTTCGGTGATATTGAAACAGACCGAACAGTACCGCACTTTGTCCTTCACATCAATCAGGATCTTCGAGAAAGCGACAACTTCTTCCCGGGGCATTTTCAACACATGCATGGCGAGCCGTTGCGCAGTCTTACGTCCGATGCTCGGAAGGGAGGCAAATTCCTCGATCAATTGTTCGATGGTTTCGGAGGTAAAGATCATAGGAGAATTTTCAAATTTTCAAATGGAAATGGCGAATTATGCTATACAAAGAACCATCAGCCGAACATTTCTTGTTCCACTTCCTGGAAGATGATATGGCCGATAGTGATGTGCCCTTCCTGGATGCGTTGCGTATCGTTGGACGGAACGACGATCGCCAGATCGCACAGTTCTTTTGCTTTGCCGCCGTCCTTACCCAAAAAGCCGATCGTCGAAATCTTCATTTCCCGGGCTTTCGTGAACGCATTGTTCACGCTGGCGGAATTTCCACTGGTGGAGATACCGATCAGAACATCGCCTTCATTTCCCAGCGCTTCCACGGAACGTGAAAAGACATTATCGTATCCGATATCGTTGGCGCCGGCAGTCAAATTGGATGCATCGGTCGTGAGGGCGATCGCGGGGAGTCCGGGCCGTTTGATGTTCGGCGACAGCCGGATGACGAACTCCGTTGCCAGATGTTGTGCATCCGCGGCGCTTCCTCCGTTGCCGCACAGCAAGACTTTTTTCTTGTTCTTGAACGCCTGAATGATGATATCGATCGCTTTGGAGATATCACCGTTGCACTGTTCAGCGATTTTCAATTTAGTTTCGGCGCTGGCTTTCAGCGAATCCTGAATGAATGATTGACGATAGACGAGCGTTAGGGGTAAATGAGCCATGATAATTTTTATCTAATGAGAAAAAAGGAAAGGTTCTGTGAGAATACTATCCCGTTATTTGCCGTGGATAGCAGAAGCGAATTCCTTCACCAGACTTGCACTGCCGTTCTTTTCAAGCACTGTTCCTGTTACGATAAACTTCGCACCGGCACGAACTTTATTGTGCGCTTCTTCCGGTGTGCGCAAACCGCCGCCGACGATAAGCGGTACAGAGCAATATTTTGCGACCGCACCGACAATCTCGTCCGGAACGGATTGTTCTGCGCCGCTGCCCGCTTCCAGGTAGATCATTTTAAATCCCAGGATCTCTGCTGCAAGGGCATGCGCAACAGCGATATCCGGTTTATGACGGGGGAGCGGCCGGGTGTTGCTCATGAATTCCGCTGATGTCGTTCTTCCCGACTCAACAAGCATGTATGCTGTAGAGATCGCTTCGAGTCCGATCTTTTTTATGATCGGCGCTGCAAGCACCTGGCTGCCGATCAAGTGTTCAGGATTCCTTCCGCTGATGAGCGATAAAAACAAAATTGCGTCCGCTCCTTTTGAAATCTGCATCACTCCGCCGGGGAAGATTACTAATGGTACGTTCGTGTGCTTTTTTATGGTCTTGATACATAGTTCAAATGAATCGTCCACGATCAGACTGCCGCCGACCAGGAACGCATCGACACCCGCTTCCGTAGCCTGTTCAATAAAAGAAGGGAGTGCAGCTGCTGCGATCTTATCAGGATCGATCAGGACGAAATATCCTGCCCCGTTGGTTTTTGATGAAGTAAGAAGTCTGTCGTAGATGGACATTAGTTCAGCATTCCTTTCACGATTTCGGAAAAGTTCTGCAGTGTAGCATCCAGTTTAGCGACATCTTTTCCACCGGCCGTTGCCAGATGCGGCTTGCCGCCACCGCCGCCGTTCAACTGTTTTGCCACCAGTCCGACGATCTTGCCAGCCTGCAGGTTTTTCGTTTTAATCAAATCGTCGCTCACAACACAGACGAGAGCAACCTTCTCGTCGATCACCGATGCGAGCAGTCCGACGCCGCTGCCGATCTTGCCGCGCAGCGTATCGCCGAGGGATTTCAGTGCGTCCATATCACTGGCATCGATTTTCGAACTGACAATCTTGAATCCGCTCCCTGTGGACGCAGACTGGACAAGTACATCGATATTTCCACTGGCAGAGAGGACCGCCGCTTTTGCTTTCTCTTTTTCGATCAACTTCTTTTTATCGCTCAATTCAAGGATATAATTCTCCAGCCCGCGGAATCGTGCGAGTTGTCCGGCGAATTCCTTTTTCAACTCTTCTGTGACGACCGAATGCGGGATT
>JBAYJG010000102.1:0-9794 GCA_041665225.1 Bacteroidota bacterium | reverse complement strand
GATGCCTTTCGTTGGTAGTAGCGGGGCTAGGACTTGAACCTAGAACCTTCGGGTTATGAGCCCGACGAGCTGCCAATTGCTCCACCCCGCGATGATTTTGTTTAATAATATACTCAATAAATAGCAGGCAGTCAAGGTAAGTTTTCACTATGGAAAAGAAACTTTCAATTTTAGTCTCGAATGATGATGGTATTCTATCCGAAGGATTGAATGCACTCGTAAATGAACTGCAGTCGATCGCCGATGTGACGATTGTTGCGCCGGAGAGTCAGCAAAGCGCGGTGGGTCACGCCATCACCGTTCATCGTCCATTGAGAGTGCGAGAGGTAAAAAAGGATGGGACATTTTTCGGCTATGCAGTGGATGGCACTCCGGCGGATTGTGTGAAACTTGCCATTCGCAATGTGATGAAGACAAAACCGGATCTTGTTATTTCCGGCATCAATCATGGATCAAATACTGCCATCAGCGTTATTTATTCGGGAACCGTTTCCGCAGCAACAGAAGGAACAATTCTTGGAATTCCGTCATTTGCGATGTCGTTGACAACATTCGAAGCTAATGCGGACTTTTCCTATGCTGCAAAATTTGCCCGCACGCTGGCGTTAAAAGTGATGGAAAATGGACTTCCCAGCGGCACGTTATTAAATGTGAATGTTCCGCCTCTTCCGGAAAACGAGATCCAGGGAGTTGTCATCACCCGACAAGGGAAATCGATCTGGAATGATGAATTTGAAGCTCGCCGCGATCCGGGGAATAAACAGTATTTCTGGCTGAAAGGGGAGCTGGTGGAACTGGACGAAGAAGAAGATATTGATCAGCGGGCCATTTTAAACAATAAAGTCTCTATCACACCAATCCAGTTCGATCTGACGAATTATTCAATGATCGATAAGTTGAGATCGTGGCACATTCATAAATGATTTTGCTCGGAAGAATCGACCGGTCCAAAAAATTGGTATTGACGTTCAAACTCCTGAATATTGGAGAGTGTAAATTTTCTATGCCCACCCGGAGTTCTTATACACCGCAACTTGCCGTCATCTGTCCATCGTTTAATGGTAGTTTTGCTCACATTAAGGATTCTTGAAACATCCTCGGTATTTAAAAGGAGTTTACTCACGATGGTTCCTTCTTTTTTCCTGAATTTCCCAACAAGAATTGAAGTGTTTCCAGCAGTTTTTCCGTCAGAAACGGTTTCCGCAAGAATTCTATTTCTCCGGGGATGAGATAGGTCGGCATGTCTTCTTCCATGATCGATCCGCTTATCACCAGTATTTTTATACCCGGTTTTAGAGTCAGGAAAGTATGAATAGCTGCATGTCCACCCAATTTGGGCATATTAAGGTCACAAATAACTGCCGCTATTTTCTCTTTATTTTCCTCAAAACAGCGTATCCCGTCCAGGCCGTCCCGTGCAAAAATCACCTGATATCCCGCCAATTCTAGCAAGATCGTAGTGACTTCAACAAATGAAGGCTCGTCATCAATAATCAAGAGTGTCTCACCGTTGCCTTTATACGGTTCGGTGAGCTCGTCCGGTGTTTTCATGACCTTCTTCATTCCTTTTTTTAAAGAAGAATTCGGTTCCTCAGTTTCCCTTTGTAATATTTTTTTTTACCTTAAATCAATTGGTCGGAGGGGGAATAAGTTGACCGGTCGGGTCACCGCAGATCGACTCAGGAGTGGTGGATTCGACAGTTAATGAAGTTGTTTCAACTGTAAACCCAAAAGTAATAACCATATACAGGGTTGTAAGGATTGTAGTCATAAAGACTCCTTTATAATGAAATTTTATGATATAGCACGTGATGCTGATTAGGTCTTGTACGTACATATATCCGAAAAATTTTAAAATTGGAGCCACGGAAAAAAAATATTTAAACTTTTTTTAAGGTATCGTGACATTTAATTCATTGAAATTCTTCTGTTTTTTCGTGATTCTGACCTTCGTCGGTTCCGGAATTGCCCTGTCTGAGAGCGAAACAAAGGAATCAGCGCAAGCGGATAGCCTGATACGTCAAGCCGACCGGTATTTTCAACAGTTAGAATACGACAGTGCTCTTTCTTCTTATCGTAGCGCTTCTCTCTTGATCCAAAAGGAAAAATCCCTTTCCTACCTTCGATCCCAGATCGGCATATCAAACGTCCTATTACGCAAAGGTGATTTCGAAAATGCGATGACTCTTCTGCGGAACGCGGAATCAATTGTGAACGAAAAACAATATACACAGTCGGCTGAGTCCGGAACTATTGCTATGCTGATGGGTTATTGTTTTCTGGCAAATGAACAGTTCGATTCTGCAGAACGATACTCTTCCTATGGACTTGCAATATTGATTGCGAATTTTGGTGAACACAGCGAAAAAACAGCATCCGGTTATTATACATGCGGTGCCGTTCAAAAAGCCAAAGGAAACTACGACGCAGGAATTTCATACTTTGAACATGCGCTAGCGATCCAACAATCACTAAAGGATGTATCCAAATTGTCACTTGGAAATACATTGCTGGTGCTGGGGATGATCCATGATGATAAGAATAAATTTGACGATGCAATTCAGTATTACCGAAAAGCGGATTCTCTTTTTTCACTTTCTGGCAATGGGAATTCACTGAGTGCCGTATCGTGTTATTTGAACACGATGTCTTCGTACAATAACAAAGGGGATTATCGGAATGCCTTGGTCTATGGGAAAAAGACAATCGCGATTTTGTCATCCCCCGGCATAAATGATCAGGTAAATATGGCAAGTGCTCTTTCCAAACTTGGCGAAGTCTATGCCAACCTCGGAGATTACGATAAAGCAATTGAGTTTCTTTCCAGATCACTGACGATTTTTTCTACGAAGTATCCTCAAAAAAAATCTGCCATTGGCGGAGTGTACCAACTGCTCAGCGACGTCTATTGGAAGACCGGTGAAGAAGAAAAATCGGTCGAAAATTGCGAACGGGGGATGCAGCAGTACGAACTCGCGTACGGTGAATACCATCCACAAGTAGGATTTAGGTATGAGCTCCTGGCCGGTGTCTATACGAATGCAGGGCGATATAATGATGCTCTTCGATATTACCGTAAGGCGCTTGTTGCCCGTCAGCGTGTGACGGATACCGGGGCTCGAAATGATATTGCCGCAATTCACACCTCGCTCGCACATGTTTTTTTGCTAACACACCAAACCGACTCAGCGTATGTCCAGTTACAACTGGCATCTGCGGTTGTCAATGCATCCACCGAAAAAAATATTCTGCAACAGGGATTCCTGCTGCAGCGGTACGGTGAATATTACGATCAGCAGAGGAATGAAACACGTGCGATTCAATATTTTCAATCTGCGCTGAAAACATTGGCGCAGGATGAACGGTGGAATGACGATCAAGCATTGCCGTCGTTCGATCATAGCGTGTATAAAAAGGAGTTGCTGAATGTGCTGTTGTGTAAGGCCGATGTATTGGAAAAACTCTCACGGAAGAATAACGATCGTACAATGCTCCGCGCTTCGCTGGAACATTATCAGTCAGCAATGGGCCTGCTGGACGATATCCGGAAGCATCTCTCATCCGATGCGTCGAAATTTTATTTTGCCGAGGTGGGTGCACAACTATTTCGCAACGGATGCCGGGTAGCATTGTCTCTCTATGAAAAAACGAAGGATCTCCAATTTCTCGAACAAGCGTTTTTGATAGCAGATCGCAGCAAAGGAAATGCACTCATGGAACGGTTATTCGACAACGAAGCGAAAACCATTGCCGGCATTCCGGATTCACTGTTGACCCTCGAACAAGATCTTCTTCATACGGTGGCGAAGATTGAAACACGTATGGCTCGAATGGTTAATGAACAGACGCAAGAAGAGAATGCAAACTATTCCAAAACCCAGGCGGACTATTTTTCTGTTCGGCAGAAACATCAGGAACTTATCGATCTATTGGAGCAGTGCTATCCTAAATATTTTGCAATAAAATATGGCCGGTACTCTCTGTCACTCTCTCAGGTGCAGCAGCAGCTTGAACCGAACTCCGTCATCGCCGAATATATGATTGATGATTCCGTGGTGTATGTATTTGCAGTGTCGAAAAATTCTTTGGTGGTAAAAACACTTCACAATACAATGAATCTCAGGGAGCTGACAAAACAGTTTTCCGCTTCATTAAAAACATTTGATACAGAGGCATTCTTCCGGACAGGGTATGCCTTATACTCTTCAGTCCTCAAACCAATTGCGGCGACGCTTGGTCGGGCCGCTAACCTTCGCATCATTCCAGACGGATTCCTGTATTACATACCATTTGAATCACTGCCGACACAACTCTATAGCAGGGGAACAGCTGATTTCTCAACCGCGTCGTATATTATTTCACACCATGAAGTGACCTATTCGTATTCTGCAGCATTTGATATGAAATTGCGGGAACAATCGGAAGGGACACTGTCTACCCCGCAGAGCTTCATCGGTTTTGCACCGGTCTTCAAGGACTCGGTGAAGAACGGTGATTTTTTTGCCAACCGTTCATTCGCAGAACGGAGCGGTATGTCGGATGTCCGATCCATCACGCTGGATGGTAAAACGTTCAATGAATTGAAATATTCGGATGAAGAGATCACGTCCATCGGAAAAACATTCAGGCAGCACGCGCTGTCTGCGGCAAGCTATCTCAATGAAGCGGCAACGGAAGAGAATTTTAAAACGTATGCTCCGCTGTACGACATCGTACATGTGGCAACTCATGGATTCATCAATGAGAAGGATCCCAAATTTTCAGCGGTAGTGTTCTCTCAACCCAAATCCGCAGCCGATGCAGAAGACGGGATACTGCATCTGCATGAAACATTCAATATGAATCTGAAAGCAAAATTGGTTGTGCTGAGCAGCTGTGAAAGCGGTATTGGCACATTGGTGGATGGTGAAGGGATGATCGCTCTCTCCCGCGGATTGTTCTATGCTGGCGCGAAAAATATCATCGTGTCCCTGTGGAAAGTCTCCGACCGGCAGACATATGTACTGATGGACGAATTCTATAAGAACATCGCTTCCGGAAATACCTTCGCAACAGCGCTGCGTACTGCAAAGCTCTCGATGATCCGTTCAAAAGAAACCGCATTCCCGGGTAAATGGAGCGGATTCGTATTGATCGGCAAATAGCCTACTTGATAAAGAATTTTCCCACAAACAGCAGTTCATCGTTCGCTTCCAGTTTCCAGTAATACAATCCCGGCGCAAACGGTTTAGGCGTAACGAATGAATTCGCTTCCACGATCGATGTCAGCAGGGTGACTTCTTTGTTTGACAGTATCTTGATCTTTACCGGACCATCGTACGATTTCCAGCGGAACGTGATCGGAGAACTGACGGTTGCCCCAATTTCCGGGGAAATAATTGTGATCGATTCTGAACGGAATTCATTCTGGACCAAATCATCCAAATTGGGAGAAGGGGTAAAATTTGCTGCAAATTGATCGCCAGTTGACGTTGGGGCGGTTGTAGTCTTATCTCCGGTTGTGGAATCAACCGACAACGAATGCTGGGCGACGTCGGGAGCGATGTTGTTCTTATGGTCCGACAGTGAGTAATAGAGCACTCCTCCGAATATTCCGACTAGGAACACGGCAGCAATGCGGTACATGGTAACAATCCGTTGCGGTTTCTTTACAGCCGCGTCCAGGAAAGGGTGTTTCACTGACCGGTCGAGCCGGACATCTTGCATAATTTCGCACATCTCCAGGACATGCGCTGCACATGCAGTACACTGTTCAACATGATCGGTAATTTCCGGAGGCAGTTCACCGGTCCGGTCAAGCAGTACAGCATCGACATATAAGGAAACGCCGTAGTCATTCAGGTGATGCTCCCCAGAAAAGAACCGTTGGTCCGTCATGATGTAATCCTAAAGTTATTGTTCGTTGGTTAATTGTTCAAAGAGAATTTTGATCGTCTCTTTGGTGTGTGCACTTCTCGGAGGCGTCCCGTTCAGGAGCACAATGATCTTATGGATATGTTCGTTAGTCCATCGGCGCAATGAATCTGCGGAGGTTGATTTCTGCTCCTGTATATTTAATAATCGCACAAGCCGTTGAAAATTTTCAATCTCAGGTGTTTTATCGTAATTCGCCACACATTGCTCCAACAGTACAGCACGTTCCGCCTGATTGCATTTGCTGAAACAGCGGTCAAGATCCTGCATGGTTACCGGTATGCGGTAGTACGTCTTCAAACAAACAACAAGTTTATATTGCTGCAGGCCGTACATCCTGAGCAGAATGGCCAACCGGTTGATCTCTTCCCGTATAATGAGTGAATTGAAATTCCCTTCCTCTGTCAACCGATATTCATCGTGCAGCGGTATGGTCACAACGTTCATTCGTTCCTGTTCAAACAATCGAAGGCAAATGTTGCGAACAACGGCGTTCATGTATGTGACCAAAAGAACGCTATTGTCAAAATTGCTGCGAATGCCGGGAAGCCGTTTAATCAACTCTTCGTTGACCGATTGGGTGATGTCACGGTATTGCTCCGGCAAGAATAATCCTTTCTTGATAAAGTGTTTTACGACAATGGTGATGATACGCTGACATCGCAGAATGAATTCGTCTTTGTCATCGTGCAGCAAAGTGATATCAAGGAAATCGTTGGTTGTTGGCATTACAGATAGCGGGATCATTATTGAAGATGCATGTCTGACGGTGAACTATGGTGTGCATCGAATATACAAACTGACCCACTCTGCCGCAACTCATTGGATGTGGCATCATCTGCTCCGTGTGATTTCAATCCCCTCTCTGCGGTACATTCTTCCAGTGTACCGGCAACAGGTGTTCCACTCCTTCGGAGGCTTGTTGGTTTTCCGTAACCACACGGACGATCTCCCACCCGTACTGATTTTTTTTCCCATAATCATGTTTTGCAATGATATCCCCCATGTGATCTCGCTTAAAGAAATAAAAACCGAATTCGTTTTGCGCTTTTTCCCACACAGCGTTGATCGTGTGATTATCGAATTGCTGCGGTGCTGCGACGGTAATGGTGTGATTCATAGTATTTTTACCTAGATGTTGACAAAGAATCCTGAACGACGACTGTCATGTCGGCTATTTCACAAACATTAACCATTCGGAGAATGTTTAATGGAATTTGCCTATCTGAATACATATATCCGAAAAAATCGAAAATTGGAGCCCATTGATGAAATTTTTTTAATAGGCTCCGGACATACTCTATTGTGACGAGCATTCGTTGCTTCTCAGGGGGATTTTGGGTAACTTTAAATCCATTTTTTGAGCGAATATGCGCGCAATTATTCCCGTGGCGGGAGTCGGCAGCCGGCTTCGTCCACATACATATACAGTTCCCAAAGTACTCCTGAACGTGGCCGGTAAACCCATTATCGGTCATATTATGGATAAGATCATAGCCGAAGGTTTCGATTCTGCGACGATTATCGTAGGATATCTCGGCGATCTGATTAAGGAATACATCACGGAAAATTATAAGATCAAGGTCGATTTTGTCGAGCAGGAGGAACGGCTGGGTTTAGGTCATGCCATCTACCTGTCGCGACATACGATTTCCAAAGATCCAGTTTTGATCATTTTGGGAGATACCGTGTTCGATGTCGACCTGGGGAAGATGGTCAAGAGTGAACACTCGACGATTGGTGTGAAGGAAGTTCAGGATCCTCGTCGCTTTGGTGTTGCTGAAACGAAGGACGGGTTTATCACAAAGCTGGTTGAAAAACCGGAGGATCCGACGAGCAATCTGGCGATCGTCGGATTATACTATATCAAACATCCCGATGTTCTGATCGACTGTCTGAAAGAGAACATCAAACGCGATGTACGGACAAAGAACGAGTATCAATTAACTGATGGACTACAGGCAATGATCGAGCGGGGTGAGCGTCTGACAACCTTTACTATCGATGGATGGTATGACTGCGGGAAACCGGAAACGCTGCTTGAAACGAACCGTCATTTGCTGAATGAGACGCAAACCAACAACATCCATGAAGGCGTGGTGGTCATCCCGCCGGTCTTTATTGCGGCGACGGCAACGGTAGCACGTTCGGTCATTGGTCCCTACGCAACGATTGCGGACGGCGCCCGCGTTGTTGATTCGATTGTGAAGAATTCCATTGTCAGCGAACGTGCAACGGTGGAAAAAGCACTGCTGGATGAATCGATTGTCGGCAGCAATGCCATTGTCAATGGCGGTTTTCGCAGAATCAACATCGGCGATTCATCGGAACTGGAATATCATTAACCCGCGGGAGAAGATTTTCCCGCGTATTCATTTTTTATAAACATCTTAACAGGAGTAATTTTTTAATGCGTTATCTTTTTACCTCTGAATCGGTTTCCGAGGGACATCCCGATAAAGTTGCCGATCAAATTTCCGATGCTATTTTGGATGCACTCTTAACACAGGATAAATATTCACGTGTTGCATGTGAAACGTTGGTAACCACCGGACAAGTTGTTGTCGCAGGCGAAGTGACAACGAATGCCTATATCGATATCCACGAAGTAGTTCGCGGAACGATCAAAGAGATCGGATACACGAAAGCGGAGTATAAATTCGATGCCGAATCGTGCGGTATTCTGAATGCTATTCATTCGCAGTCACCGGACATCGCCATGGGTGTGAATACCGGCGGCGCAGGCGACCAGGGAATGATGTTCGGATACGCGAATAACGAAACTCCTGAGTTGATGCCCGCACCAATCATGTACGCACATCAACTGGTAAAGAAACTTGCCGATATCCGGAAGAAGAATCCAAAACTGATGCCGTATCTGCGTCCCGATGCAAAATCGCAGGTGACCATCGAGTATGAAGGTCGAAAGCCGATTCGCGTTGATGCCGTTGTGATTTCCACGCAACATGATCCAACCGTGTCGCAAAAGAAGATCAAGGATGATATCATCAACAATGTCATCAAAAAAGTGATCCCGGCACGCTTCCTGGATAAGAAAACAAAGTACTATGTGAATCCCACCGGCAACTTCGTTATTGGCGGACCGCACGGAGACAGCGGACTAACCGGACGCAAGATCATCGTTGATACCTACGGCGGACGTGCACCGCACGGCGGTGGTGCATTCTCCGGTAAAGATCCCTCCAAAGTGGATCGTAGTGCAGCGTATGCAACCCGCCATCTGGCGAAGAACGTTGTCGCAGCCGGTTTGGCGGAAGAATGCCAGATCCAGGTAGCGTATGCAATTGGTGTTGCCGAACCGGTTTCTATCTATGTGCAGACTTTCGGTACCGGTGTGATGCCCGATGCAGAAATCTCAAAAATCCTTGTGAAGAATGTCGATATGACACCGCGCGGCATCATTAAACGATTGAATCTGCTCCGTCCGGTCTATAAGAATTCCGCTGCCTACGGTCATTTCGGCCGGAACGAATTCTCTTGGGAACAATTGGACCTGGTTTCCACGTTGAAAAAAGCGGCAAAATAAGTATTCGACGATGCAAACCAACGATCTATACATAACTAACCCCGTAAGGTTAATTTCATAATAAAAGGAGCAACAATGAGTGCAGTCATGGACGAAGCAGTGGCAAAGAAATTCACCAAGCCATCTCTTCCGTACAAAGTAAAAGATATTTCACTTGCAACATGGGGTCGCAAAGAAATTAAGCTGGCAGAAACAGAAATGCCCGGGCTCATGGCGATTCGTGAAGAGTTCAAAGGGAAGAATCCTTTAAAAGGCGCCCGCATTGCCGGATGCCTGCATATGACGATTCAAACCGCAGTGCTGATTGAAACGTTGATCGATCTCGGAGCGGAAG
>JBAYJG010000101.1:0-9797 GCA_041665225.1 Bacteroidota bacterium | reverse complement strand
CGCCTTTTTCCCAGGGAAATTGGTATGGAAAGTTTTTTCGCTGAAAAAATCGGGGATGAGCGTGATGGTGTCGGTGTAAAACTCTTTGAATTTCATTCCGGTCGGATCGATGCCGACCTTTCGATGTTTACCCGAATATGCTTTTAAAGATGTCGCATCATTGCTGCCAATATCGATCACCAGATCGGAATCGGTCAGTTTTACCATCCGTTCTAGCGTTTTGATCTTATGTTCCAGATGCCGCACCATGGAAGCATTCAAACCGGACCGGTATCCGTAATTATCCCCGTACATCTCTTCGAGGCTGTACGATTGTTTCATCTGCAGCAAACCGCTATCAGGACACCATACGAGATCCAGAGGGCCCTTGGTCACGTTCTCATCGATCCTCTTGGGGAATACTCCGGTTAAATACTGTTCACCCAAAGACAAGACGGTAATGAGATTCGTACTTTGGCTGATACGGCATTTCGTAATTTCTGTATACATGATGGATAATCCTTTTTGAAAAACTTCTTTCGACTCTCTTTTACTGACACACAGCAAATAGACGGAAATGATATTTTGGCCGGATAATTCCTGCTTTCGTCAAAATTTTCCCCAGCATGCGAACCGGCGTAAAACCAATCAAAGCCAGCGGATTGATCCCATCACCCTTTTTTACTTCCACGTGGGCAAAGTGTTTCCAGAGTGCACTTTCAAGAGTTTCTTTCGTGAAAAAGTTCTTATGGTCCAGCTCGGCAAAATGTTCGTAGAGCAATCCTTGCTGGATCAATTCCGTCACATGTTCGGAGTTTGGAGTAGTGAACAGAACTGTTTTTCTTGCCAATCGTTTTGCTTCGCTCAGTACGGCATCAAGTTCTGCTACATGTTCAATCACTTCAAAACAGATGACGGTATCGAACGATTTGTCCGGAAACGGCACATTGCCATCAATCATCACTGCATCAATTCCCCTCTCTTTCGCCCGGCGAACATATTCCGGATTCACGTCGGCAGCTTTCACATCATATCCCAGATTCTTCAGCATGACTGAATAATTGCCTGTAGCACATCCCAAATCCAGGATCGATCCTGACGCATTCTTGCGGACGAACGAGATCAATTGTCGCGCGACGAGACCTTCGGGCATGGAATTATAATATGTGTTGGTGTCCCGAAAAACAGTTCTGCGGATATCTTCGCCGATCATGATAATCGTGCCTTGTGAAGTGAATAGAAAAGACTGAGACCGGTGAAACTTCGCGTTGCCAGCAGGTACCGGAAAAATAAGATCGGCGATAACAGAATCCGTGCCGCTGTGCCGAAATACGTCTGATAATATAGTAGAATGTTCTGGTACATCACCAACCGGACATTCGGCGGCGCCTGCTTTGTACTTTGACTGCCGTGATGAATGATCTTTACCGACGGAATATACATGATCTTCCATCCTTTTCGTTTTACACGCTGACAAAGATCCACATCGTTATACAGGATGGAAAACCGTTCGTCAAAGATTTGTTGCTCCATAGCAGTACGGCGGATCATGACACACGTTGCGTCCGGTTGATCTACCTCTCGTTCGATGGTATGGTCAAATCCCCACATAAGATATTCTTTATTCAGGAAATGCAGCGAACAGTACATTGCCACCGCATTAGCTACCGTTGGAAACTGTTTACACGAATGCTGAAGGGATCCATCCGGTGATTCCATCCTGCATGATACGATCCCTACCTCCGGCCGTGCTTCCAGATACTCCGCCATGCAGTGGATCGTTCCTTGCAACACTTCTGTATCGCTCCCCAATAACAGGACATATTCCCCTTGGGAGTGCTTGAAACCAATATTATTCCCGCCTGCATACCCTGTATTAATAGCACTTTTGATCAACTGCACTTCAGGAAATTCTCTTTCGACCATTTCTGCGGAAGCATCACGTGAACCGTTATCAACGACAATTGTCTCGAATGGAAACGCCGGTGTATGCGATCGAATGGATCGTAAACATGCCTGCAGCAGATGCTTCGTATTCCAGGATGTGATAATGATCGATACTTTCATTGCACTACAGTTTCAGTTCCTTCATTACCGTTCCAAGATCCTTGTCTCCGCGGCCCGAAAGATTCACGACAATCGTCTGTTCCTTCTTCATCGATCCGGCGAGTTTCACAGCATAGGCAACAGCATGCGCCGACTCCAATGCCGGAATGATCCCTTCTTTGCGGGCAAGCAACTGCAAGGCATCCAACGCTTCCGTATCCGTGATGGAAACGTATTCGACGTAATTATTGTCCTTCAAATAACAATGCTCAGGTCCGACGCCGGGATAATCAAGTCCTGCAGAAATAGAATGCGCGATTTCGATCTGCCCGTTCTGGTCCTGCAAAAGATATTGCATCGATCCATGCAGCACACCGCGAGAGCCTTTCGCCAATGCTGCGGAATGTTTTCCGGAATCAAGGCCGTACCCTGCAGCCTCAACACCGATCAATTTTACGCCGGGGACATCGTTAAGAAACGGATAGAAGATCCCCATAGCATTACTTCCGCCGCCGACGCACGCAATGACAGTGTCGGGCAGCCGATGTTCCTGCTCCAGCATCTGTCGTCGGGTTTCTTCACCGATAACGGACTGAAAATCTCTTACCATCATCGGATACGGATGCATGCCGACGACGCTGCCGATGATATAAAACGTATCCTGCACATTCGTCACCCAATCGCGGATCGCTTCGCTCGTTGCATCTTTCAGCGTTTTGCTTCCGGAGGAAACAGGTCGAACTTCTGCGCCCAACAGTTTCATTCGATACACGTTCGGCGCCTGTCGCTCCATATCCTCTTCGCCCATGTAGACGATACACTGCAAACCAAACAGTGCGCAAACTGTTGCAGTAGCAACGCCGTGCTGACCGGCACCTGTCTCCGCGATGATCCGCTTTTTCCCCATTCGCTGCGCAATAAGAATTTGTCCGATCGTATTATTGATTTTATGTGCGCCGGTATGACACAGATCTTCGCGTTTCAAATAGATCTTTGCGCCACCGGCCTGCTTGGTTAATCGTTCAGCAAAGTATAACGGCGTTTCCCGTCCGACAAAGTATTTTAGATAATAGCGGAACTCTTTTTGAAAGGATTCATCATCTTTCAGTTTTCCGTACCAAAGCGTCAGTTCTTCCGCTGCCGGAAGCAATGTTTCCGGGATGTATCGGCCGCCGTAAATTCCGAAATGTCCTCGTTCGTCTGGTACGTTTGGATAGCTCATGAGATTCTTCACATTATAATTCTAATTGCTGTTCGAGCGATTGCCGTGCATTTCCGACGAACAGCCGCATCTTTTCTTTATCCTTTTTCCCGGGTGAGGATTCTACACCGCTGCTGACGTCAACTCCCCAGGGTCGGACGATCTCTATCGCCTGACTGACATTCGCATCCGTCAGTCCCCCCGCAAGGATAATCTTTCCGAATTCGTTCGCTTCCCGCGCCAGAAGCCAATTGAAGTTCTTTCCCGTGCCTCCGAATTCTTTTTCATCGTACGCATCGAGTAAAAATGCTGCGGCTTTGAAATCATCGAAGTAGACATCCTTCAATGAATTATTCACCCGAAATGCTTTTATAGCATTAGAGAACCGGTTGACAAACTCCGGCGCTTCGTCGCCATGGAACTGGCAGTAGGTTAATTTCACTGACGCAGCAATTGATTTCACTGATGAGGTCTCTTCATTAACGAAGAGACCGACAATAGAAACCTTTCCCCGTATCTTATCCGCGATTTCTTTTGCCGCTTCAGGTGTAATGTAACGTTTGCTTTGCTTGTAGAAATTAAAACCGACCGCAGTTGCCCCTGCATCAATCGCATTCACGGCATCCTCGTAATTCGTAATGCCGCAGATTTTGATAAAGTACGGACTCATCGGTTCCGCTCCGGGATCCTGAGCAGGTCTTCTAACGCTTTCCGTCTGTCCGGCTGTGCCATCAAATGTTCTCCCACCAGCACGGCATCAAATCCTGCCTGTGCGAGCCGTTCCACAGTATTATAATTCTTGATGCCGCTTTCACTGACTGTGGTGCACGAATTGGGAATGAAGTTCTTCAACATCAGCGAGAGGTCGACATTCACGCTAAAGGACTGCAGATCGCGGTTATTGATTCCGATGATCGTTGCCCCAGCGTTCAGAGCCCGTTCGATCTCTTCTTTTGAATGGCATTCCACAAGAACGGAAAGAGAGAGATCATCTGCCGTTGCCAGAAACGAGCGCAATTGAACATCATTCAGTGCAGCGACTATCAGCAGGATTGCGTCTGCACCCATCACACGTGATTCGTAGATCTGGTATTCATCCACAATGAAATCTTTACGAAGGATGGGGAGAAACGACGCGCTCTTTGCAGCGGCAACAAAATCCGATTTACCCTGGAAAAATTTCTCATCGGTCAGTACAGAAATGGCGCTTGCTCCCCCCTCCTTGTATTCGCGGGCGATTTTCGTCGGAATAAAATCCTTGGTGATGACCCCTTTGGATGGCGAGGCTTTTTTGATCTCCGCAATACAGGCGATACCCTCTTCGTTTTTCAATGCCTGTGCAAAATCGAGCACTGCGGAGCATTGCCACGCCTGCTCGATCAGCTGATCGAACGGAACCGATGTTTTGTGCTGTTCAACTTCGTGTTTCTTATACTCCAGGATTTCAGTAAGAACCTTATTCATTAATTTGCGTCATTTCTTTCGGTACTATTTTAATTTTCACTTGCCGAATTCGGCGTTCATTCTTTTTAACGACAACAAAGCTGATATTTTCATACCGGACTTCCTCGTGCAACTCCGGGATCCGTTCTGTCTGGGTGTGCAGAAATCCGCTAATCGTATCATACTGTGAATTTTCAGGGATATCCGTCTTGAACCGCTCATTGAAATCGTGAATGCTCATGCCGCCGTTCACGATCGTCGATCCATCGCTCGATGTTTCGACATCGTTTTGCTCTTCATCATACTCATCACGGATCTCGCCGACAATTTCCTCAACTATATCTTCAATAGTGATGATCCCTTCCGTGCCGCCGAACTCATCGATGACGATCGCCATATGCTGCCGGTTCTTCTGCAGTTCCTTCAGCAGTACGCTGATCTTTTTCGATTCCGGCACGAGGTATGCCGGACGAATGACATCCTGAAGAATGATGAGATCTCTGTGTTCAAGCATCCCGATCAAGTCCTTGGTGTAGATGATCCCGACGATATTGTCGATCGATTCGCGAAAGACCGGCACGCGTGTGTATCCTTGATCGATCAGTGAATTCAATAGGCGGTCCCGGGGAGTTCCGATATCCACAGCAAACACATCCGTCCGAGGAACCATCACTTCCTTTACCGTTGTATCGGTAAATTCCAAGATACTTTTGATCAGTTCATGTTCGGTCTTGTCGATGGCTCCGCTGCGTTCACCTTCCTCCAACACCTGGATGACTTCTTCTTCTGAAACTTCTTTTTTCTTCAGAAAAGAGATCTTTTGCAGAAGTGAACGGACGAACGATACCTGCTGTTGGTCTTTTAACGGTGAGTTACGCATTCGTGAACTCAATAAGATCGTTTAATTTCTTTTCCGCTGCTCCGGTATCAATTGCATTTGCAGCAATACGAATACCTTCTTCTATCGTGTCCGCAACACCGGCAATATATAACGCTGCACCGGCATTTAGCACAACGATATCCCTCGGCGCACCTTTCTCGCCGCGAACAATTGATTCAATTATCTTCATGTTCTCTTCAGCACCGCCGCCTGCCAGATCTGCAATATCCGCAACAGGAATTCCTACGGAGTCGAGTTGAAATGCAAATGTCGTTAATTTCCCATCCTTAATCTCACTGATTCTGGTTTCACCGATCGTCGATATCTCGTCCATTCCCCCATACCCGTGTACTACCAGTGCCCGTTCAGTTCCCAGATCCATCAATACATTAGCAAGAATATCGGTCAATCCGCGCCGAAACACACCCATCACCTGCCGTTTTGCGCCAGCTGGATTGGTCAATGGTCCGAGAACATTGAAGATTGTCCTCATCCCCAATTCACGTCGTACCGGAGTGGCATATTTCATTGCACCATGCAGCATCGGAGCAAACAAAAATGCAATACCAACTTCGTCCAGGCAGTGTTCAACTCTTTCTTTTGGAATTTCGATATTGACACCGAGCGCTTTCAATACATCCGCACTGCCGCATTTGCTCGAAACGGCGCGGTTTCCATGCTTCGCGACAATAGCGCCTGCAGATGACGCGACAATCGCCGAAGCTGTTGAAATATTGAATGTACCCAGTCCGTCCCCTCCTGTACCGCATGTATCGATCACATGAGGGTGTTTTGTCCGGATTTTTGTGGACATCTCCCGCATTGCCAAAGCAGCACCGGAAATTTCAGGAACGACTTCCCCTTTCATCCGCAACGCGGTCAGAAAGGATGCAATCATCATTTCGCTCGTTTTACCTGACATTATTTCAACAACAACGTCGTACGTTTCTTGTTTAGTCAGGTCTGTTTTCTCTACTAATTTATGTATTACGGCTTGAATCATAATTGAATTTACTCTAAAACTCGTTGATATTCAATAA
The DNA here is from genome assembly GCA_041665225.1 of Bacteroidota bacterium. Lineage (GTDB taxonomy): Bacteria > Bacteroidota > Ignavibacteria > UBA10030 > UBA8401 > UBA8401. The sequence goes on along the minus strand of JBAYJG010000101.1, from coordinate 3,208 downwards.
GTTACGCGTTCTAAGAACAATCCCTTTGCGGGGGCAGCTTGCCCTGCATTCGACCGATCTTTTGACTGCAAAATAGACTGAAAATCCTCTTCCGGTGTGAACCCCCGGCCGATATTCACCATTGTCCCTACCAAAGCGCGCACCATCCCGTGAAGAAATCGGTTTGCGCTGACAGAATAGATCAATAATCCGTTTTCCAAACGCCACTGGGAAGAGTACACATTGCAAAGATGATGTTCTGTTTCCGAATCTGTTTTGCAGAAAGCACAAAAATCGTGAATACCCAGAATCGAATTAGCTGCCCTATTCATTTTCTCAATATCGAACTGATACCGAAGCTGCCAGCAGTATTTCCGATCGATAGCAGCTGGTCTTTGTGAAATATAATATCGGTATGCTCTTTCCTTTGCTGAATATCGTGCTGAAAAGTCCTCATTCACTTCTTCAACGGAGTGAATAACAATATCCTCCGGGAGCATACCATTCAGCGCACGGTGAAAATCATTTATGCTGAAAACACTGTTGGAATAGAAATTTGCAACCTGACCGCGTGCGTGAACACCGCTGTCCGTTCTCCCTGCACCGACCACCGGTGATGATTCCTGGGTGATCGACGCAAGTGTTTTTTCGATCTCTTCCTGTACGGTCCTTCCATTCGGCTGTCGCTGCCAGCCTGCAAAGTCGGTTCCGTCATATTCAATGGTTATCTTAAAATTCCGTTTCATATAAAAAAGCCCCGCTGCGCGGGGCTCGAATTAAAAACTGTGGATAAGACTCAGTTTCATTCCGTCCGGCTTCAGCCCGGTACTCATCGGAGACGATTCCAAACGCCAGGATCCTAATTCATCATTGGTCCGGGAATTATACTCACGGACTAACCTTGCTGCATTAATCGCGCTGATAATCCTATTAACTACGATTGTAGCGATGATGAATTGAGAATTGTTCAGTACCCTCTCGCTCGAAACACGCATCGCACGATACTCCCTGCGATTGAGATCAGAATCCCACTTCCAATAATATCCTCCGTTGGGATCGTACACTTTATCCAATTCCCGATCTCTCAACTGTTTTTCATTATACTCGTAAGTATCGTTAAAATTTCCGAGGTCGACAAAATACCGGTCATTCTTTCCTGATATGGAAGCTCCGGCATGTGAAATTGCAAAGTTCCGCGCATCATGTTGAATCCAAGAACCATATTGCTGAAAGGAGAAATAGGTAAGCCATAATCCCCCTTCTGCAATCAAGGAATAGCGCCCTTGATCAAATCCGTCGGCATATAATTCTCCCATCCCGGGAAGCAACAACGAATAGAGCACTGCTTTTGCACCCGATTTCTTTGGCGCGGGAACTGCATCCTGTGTCAATACCGGTGTATCAACCGGCTTGGTGAATTCTGAACGAAGCTGAAAATAGTCCCCCTGCGCAGAGAGCATCACACTGCTTATGGCGAACAATATCACTGCATTGATGATTTTCATACTACTCCTCTATAGAGAAAATGTTTTTCATCTCAAAACATGTGGTTATGTGAAGTAGTACCAAGTTCTGTTCTTTGATCCTCTTATCGAGCAGCCGCGTTCAACACCGGCAGCATGGGAGTAATGATTGATTGCGACGATGTCACTTGCACGATTTCCGCTTCGCAAACATCACCGGAAAATTCGCCGATTCTCACCATCGCCACACTGTTTTCCAAAGCAGGATGATACGGCACCCGCACTCGTACATAGTTATCAGTGTATCCGGAAAGCATATTCTCTTCGATCGTCCCTTCGATTAATACAGGACGAACCTGGCCTTGCTGCGACTGATAGAATGCCGATTTCTTCATCTGTCCCAGAATCCGCAGCTTGTCGCTGTGCGAATACCGGATCCTCGGTTCCACTCTTCCGGGAAAACCGACCGACGGTGTATTGGGCCGTTCTGAATACGTGAAGACATGCAGATAGCTGACCGGCAATTCGTGGATGAACGCAAAATTTTGCTCGAATAATTGTTCCGTCTCGCCGGGGAAACCGACGATTACGTCTACGCCAATTCCTGCGTCTGGAGCTTTTTGACGGATTGTGTGTATCAAATTCTGGTAATACTCCGATGTATATCGGCGACGCATTTTTCGAAGAATCTCATCCGTTCCGTTTTGCAACGGAATATGGAAATGATTGCAAATCTTTTCCGACGCAAGCCAGAAATCAACCAGTTCATCATTCAACAGATTCGGTTCAATCGAACTGACCCTGATCCGTTCGATGCCGTCGACACAATTCAGTTCTTTCAACAATGCGAGAAACGTTGTGCCGTTATTCTTTCCAAAATCACCGACATTCACACCGGTCAAAATAATTTCTTTATATCCTGCCGTAACTAATTCTCTCGTTTGTGTAACACATGCGTCTATCGACTGACTGCGGCTTTCACCTCGTGCCAATGGGATAGTACAGAATGAACAATTGAAATCACAACCGTCCTGCACTTTTAAGAATGCGCGTGTGCGGTCATCAACTCCGCCGGAATAGGCCGGACCAAAATCACTGACGGAAGTGATCAGAGACACAAAAACTTTCGGGGATGAGAACTTGTCAAAGGAATCAGCAAAATCGAACAGACGAAATTTTTCGCTGGCGCCGAGCACCATATCCACCCCGTCAATCGAAGCGATCACTTCGGGATCGAGCTGAGCATAGCATCCCACCACGGCGACAAATGCCTCCGGCGATGTGCGCAAAGCACGACGGACAATTTGCCGGGCTTCCCGGTCAGCCCGTTCGGTTACAGAACAGGTGTTGATGATACAGACATCGGACTGCTCGGAGAACGGCACAATATCGAATCCGCGCGCCTTGAACTGGCGCTCCAGTGACGCTGTCTCCGCGTAGTTCAGTTTACAGCCGAGTGTATAGAATGATGCCTTCATAAAGATAAAAAATAGAAGTGCCGCTCACAGTAAAGCGAGCGGCACTGTGGAGAACGGTATTACTTCAATGATGCTTCTTCATCTGCCGCACGTTTTTCTTCCGCGGTCATTTCGACCGGCATCGCGTCTTTCAACGTGATGGGGGGAAGTTTGTGTTTGGAGACGTAATCATCAATGATCTTCTGTTCTTTTCCGCGCAAGTATTCTACCACGGAAAGAACGATCTTTTTGCTTTCGCCGTCGAATTCAATCACGGTCATCGGCAGTTTGTCGCCGACCTGGAACGCT
>JBAYJG010000100.1:0-9813 GCA_041665225.1 Bacteroidota bacterium | reverse complement strand
GTCCTTCCAAGGGCAAGACACGATAATCTATATTTGCCTTCCCTTTTTTGACCATAAATTTGATCGTATAAGAAACAGTGAATAACGCTTCGACCGCTTCAACATACTCTTTTGCAGTATTTGGATCTCCCCTTCCGTCGACAGACAAATATGTCAAGGGAGGAACATCAATGAGAGCAATGTCTTTCGATGATGCTGTGTAAAGGGAATACAACTCTTTTTTGAAATCAATTTTTCCCACTCCTCACCTCCTGTGAATAGTACGATTGGATTGTGATTCCAATCGCAATTTTACGGATAAGGAATGCTAGGGCCAAAGGCAATTTGATAGAAAGCATATTTCCTCCGTGTGCGTTGAACAACGCTACAAAGATACACCCAGGGAGTGACAACCCTATGTCAGCAGTAAAAATTGGAATAATTTATTTTACGGGTCGGAATGGTTATGCGTAGAGTTGGTAAAGATTGGAAAGCGTGTTTTTTACATTTTCACGAAACGCAGTCGGCGCAATCGCTTCCGCATTTTTACCCCACCGCAGCAGCCAAGTGATAATGGCTTCTTCGTTGGATGATTCGATGGTAAGGATGACGTGGTCTTTTTTCGTTTGTATCTTGATGATTTTATACGGAGGCTGCTCTTTCACCCAGCGGAAAATATCACGGGCTATTTTCACCTGATAGAGCGATTTGATCGAATGGTCTTCACGCGCCAATTGCGAAAAGCGGAAATTCTTCGGGCGCTCAAACGATTTGCCGGTTACCATCACCGCTTCCATCCTGTCCAACCGAAACATGCGGAGATCTTTTCTCAGGTGGTCAAATCCGGACATGGCCCAATTACCGTAGAAGTTCGTTAACGCATACGGATCCACCTCACGCACCATCGGTTCGGTAGATTCGGAATACCGCTTATAGTACCGGAATGCAAGGCTCTTCTTTTCCATGATCGCCCGGCGGATCTTCTGCATTGCATCGTTGTTGTTTCCTTTTTCGCCGTTGATACCGGAAAAGAATGCGATGTAGCTTTTCAAGTACGCGACTTCTTTTTTAAGTCCCTTCGATAGGGATGCGTGAATCTTATTTTCGGCAGAACGGGATGCTTTTTTATATTGCGCGTCAAAATGCTGGCCCACTGCATCCGCACCAAGAATCAGCAGCAGCGCTTCATCCTTTGTAAAGCTGACGGGAGGAAGGAAATACTCCTCGTCGATCGAATATCCTTCTCCTGCTTTACCTGTTACGGGAACGTTTGCTTCCATCAGTGCAAGGATATCCCGATAGATCGTTCGTTTCGTAACATCAAACCGTTGCGCAAGTTTTTCTGCAGTAACTTTGGGATGTGATTGAATTTCGAGGAGAAGTGCAAAAAGACGATCGGTACGATTCATGGAAAATAATTCTGAAATTACTCTAGGATGTGATATTTTTTGAGTGTTGCACCGATTACCGAAGCAGCAATCGGTTTCGGAAGGAATTCATCCGCTCCGCACGATGCTGCCATTTCCTGCATTTCGTCTGGATTCGCAAGAGCCGACATCAGAATGGTGATGGCAGTCGGGGTGATGAGTTTTATTTGTTTGATAGCATCCGAGCCGTTTTTACGCGGCATAATCTGATCGATAAATACTATGTCCGGTTGTACTAAAGCAAATTTCTGCACGGCATCATCGCCATCTTCGGCATAGACTACGGCAATGCCGTATTCCGAAACGATCGCTCCGATCACCAGACGGTTCGATTCGGCATCATCAACGATAAGCGCTTTTTTCAATGTTTACCTTTTATGTTGTGGTCGGGGGAAACGGCAGTACACCGATAGGTCCCGCCCCGGAATGAAGGGATTATCCAAGTACGCGTAAATATTCTTCAAGGGAAATGATACCGGACACCAGTTTTTTCGCAGCATCAAATCGGATAGTCTCGAATCCTTTTTTCGTTGCAGTCTCTTTCACCTTCACCGGCGATTCCTGATGGAAGATCAAATCTTTTAATTCTTCATCAACAACCAGGACTTCGTGAATGGCCGTACGTCCCAGATACCCGTCCCCTCCGCATACGTCGCAGCCGCGTCCTCTGTAGAGAATGATCGAATCCTCCAGTTGATTTAATCCTGCAGCGGTCAGCATATGTTTCGTCGGCTTATAACTCTCCTTGCAATGCCTGCAGATCTTCCGGACGAGCTGCTGATAAATGATGCCGTTGAGCGTTGGAGCCAGCCACGACGGCGGGATTCCGAAATTCGTCATCCGCGGGATGCAGGACAAAGCATCGCTCGAAAGGATTGTGCTCACCACCATCGTTCCTGTCAATGCTGCTTCCGCTGCGGCCGCTCCAGCATCGGCGTCTCGGATTTCTCCCAGGAAGATCAGATCCGGATGCTGCCGAAGCACCGCACGCATCGATGAGGCATAATCCAGTTTTTGATCGACATCCACCTGCACCTGGCTTGCGAATTCCAACCGGTATTCCACCGGATTTTCAACAGTGATGATATTCTTTTGCGAATCACGGAGTTCATTCATGCATCCGTACACGGTCGATGTTTTCCCGCCCCCAGACGGACCGGCAATAACCAGCAATCCTTTCGGACGATGGAGCAGATACCGGATCAGCACCAGATTCTCCGATGAAAACCCTAGGTCGTTGATATCCACTACCCGGTTCGACTTTTTCAGAATGCGGACAGAGAACCGCTCTCCTTCAACGGTCGGCAGTGTGCTCACACGCATGTCAAACGAGAAATTGCCATACGTCGATGCATAGCGGCCGTCCTGTGCTTTTTTCTTGTCGAACATGTTCAGGCTGCCGCGGGACCGCATGACATTACAGATGGACTCTGTCATCTCTTTCGGGAGAGATACGGCATATTGTAGCACACCGTCAATATTGAACCGCACACGAAACTCTTGTTCCATCGGCTCGAAATAAATATCCGTCGCTCCATCTTTAATTGCGCGAATAATGATCTCATCCACAAGAATATCGGCGTTGGGGATTCTTCCTGTCTTATAAATTTCGTAGACCTTATCCTTGCCCCGTTTCCGCAAGTCGAGCGTTTCAAGCTGAAACTTTGAGGGAATCTGCTGATACTCGTCTTCCTCGTCGATCGGTTCCTTCATCACAATGGCATCGAATGCGGACCGTTTCACGGCGACCGGGATGATGAACACTTTCGCATCCCGTCGCATATTATCCAGCACATCTTTGTACGGAGGATTTGTAAATGCAACGGTTAATTCCACACCGCTGCGGATGATCGGAAGTGCATGATACTTGTTCAGGAAATCATCCCACAGTGCTGGATTGTTCACCGTAATAATCGAGGGAGTGAGATTGACGTACGGAATCTTGAATTCTTCGGAAATAGTGGTGACCACAACTTCTTCACTCACGCTCAATACGTCGACTAGCACTGTTGTGCACTGCTGCTGGTCCGACTCTCCCATCATCCTGTGGAATTTATCGAATTTCACTTTATCGATATACCCTTTGGAGAACAGGAACCGCGATATCCGTACATCTTCATCTCTTATCATCGGGTCACTCGAATAATTTATCGATATCGGTTTGCGACACAGCGTTTGTATTTTGCGTAGACTGATTATGCAGTTCCTGGATCTCAATGATCCTCATTAGTTCCTGGTCGGAAAAATTCGGGAACGGATTTGCACTCGATTCGAACTTCTGTATGCGGGACATGACCGAGGTCTTCATCAGCTGCTTCCCGCACGAGCCACAGAATGAGTCCATGAGGGAATTGAGGAATCCGCATTTACAACGGATGACGCTCAGCTTGTTGCCGCAATTGATGCACTCGAGCGACGAGCGAGGATTGTCGCTTCCACAGGCTGAACAGATCACGGCGCGCTCCTTTCGATGTTAAGCAGTTTGTTCATGAGCTCTTCGATCTTCGACGGCATGTACGGTTTCACCAGGTAGTAGCTTGCCCCTTTGCTTTTTGCCTCCTGAACGGCCTCAAGGCTCGATACCGCCGAAATAATCACGACAATCGCATCGGAACGAAGCCCGCGGATCTCTTTCAACACTTCCATACCGGACATTTTCGGCAGCATGTTATCAAGAAATGTGATCGTCGGTTTTTCATTCTTATAGCGTTCCAATCCATCAGCACCGTCGGCGGCGTAGTGTATTTTTTTAATCCCGATTTTCTTGAATGTCATGGCAAACAAAGTTCGGATATGATCCGAATCATCGACGACAAGCACTGAGATGTCTTCAAGTTTCATGGCTAAATTGTTGAACGTGTGACGCGCTGAATTTCATCCAAGGTGGTCAATCCTGCTATTACCTTTTTCAATCCGTCGAACCGCAAATCACGAAAACCGTTCTTAATGGCAGTTTCTCGGATTTTAAATGTCGGTTCATTTTGATAAATCAGGTTCTGAATATCTTCATTCACGATAAAAACTTCATGGATCGCAAGCCGTCCGTTGTATCCCTGGAAATTCCATCGTTTACAGCCGGTCCCGCGGTAGAACGGAGCGCGGCCGGAGAGTCCGCTCAACCCTGCCTTATAAAATATCTCTTCGGACGGCTGATACTCGTCTTTGCAATAATCACAGATCTTGCGCACAAGGCGTTGTGCAATAACACCGATAAGCGCCGGTGCTAGCCAATAGGAGGGGACTCCCATGTTGATCAGACGGGGAATCGCACCGACTGCATCGTTCGTATGCAGTGTGCTCAACACAAGATGTCCGGTCAACGCCGCTTCTGTCGCAGTAATTCCTGTTTCCGAATCACGGATTTCGCCCACCAGCGCAACATCGGGATCCTGACGGAGGATGGCGCGCAAAGCGCTTGCAAAGGTCAGTTCCCGGTCCGGATCGACATTCACTTGGTTGATCGTGTCCACCTGATACTCTACGGGATTCTCAACAGTAACGATATTCTTCTCGACCGATTTGATATGATTGATCGCCGCATAGAGTGTTGTTGTCTTCCCGCTTCCTGTCGGTCCGGTCACCAGCAGCAGGCCGTTCGGCTGATTCAGCAGATGTTCGAGCATGGCAAGGTTATGGGATGCCAATCCAAGATCCGTGATTTTTTTATCGATCGAGCTTTTATTCAGAATGCGGAGAACGATCTTCTCGCCGTATACCGTCGGCAGCGCATTGACACGGAGATCGAAGGATCGTGATTCAAGGGTCATCGAAATGCGCCCATCCTGCGGTTTCTTCTTTTCAAAGATATCCATCGCCGCTTTGGTCTTGATAACAGCTGCGATACCTTCGGATATCTTTTCCGGAAAGGAGGCGATACGCTGCAGTACACCATCCAGCCGGAAGCGGAGCCGCAATTCGTCTTCGAACGGTTCAACGTGGATATCGCTTGCGCCGATTTTGATCGCCCTCAGGAAGATCTCATCCACCAATTCAATCAGTGGCGGGAATTCACCCATCGATTCCAGCCGTTCAACTTCTTTTTCGCCGGTCCGTACGACATCGAAACGTTGGATGTCGATTGCGCTGGCGATTCGTTTCAGTTCATCGAATCCTCCCTGCTGGATTTTCAACGTCTCGTCAAAATCATCAGCAGCTGCGATTACCGGAACGATCTTTTTCTGTGTACTCTTTGCCAGTTCTTCCAGCACATGCTTGTAGGGAGGATCGACGATCGCAACGGTCAGCTCGTTGCCGAACAGGAACATGGGAATGATTCTGTGGGAGCGGATGAACGAGATCGGGACGATCTCTTTCGGCGCGGAACTGGTCTCCGCATACAATTTCATGACGGGAAGATTGAACGCTTTGCTCAGATGATGAACGAGTTCACCTGCTGTGAACACGGTAAACTCGATCAGCGCACGGGAAAACCCTTCGTTGATCCCGTGATTGCTTGCGGTATCCGCAAATTGTTTCCAGCGTTCCTCAGTGAGGATCTTGTTCGTCAGACAGTATTCGCGAAATATCAGATCTTCTCGTTCAAACATGTTTATTCAAACATTTTGTCCAGATCAGCCTGGGTGAGTGTGTGTACCGTTTTGCGTGCCACTAATCGTTCTCCCTCTTCCAACAATTCATTGATATCCGCTTCGCTGTATTGGGGAATGTTGATGATGCGGAGCTGCTTCCCTTCGTTGATCATCGCTGCAATCACGGTGGGGATTGCCGTGCCGCACTTCCCGCAACGTCGGTAGATCAGCGGATTACCATGATTGCAAGAAGAACATTTCCATCCCAATTCAGTGCCGCAATCCGTACACTGGAACGGCGGGTCGAAATATTTCCTGTTGCATGTCGGACAGACGAAGTTGGGATTCATGTTTCTTCAATAAGATGGAATTTTCTCAGGATCTCGTAAATCTTCTCTGCTTCGTACGGTTTCAGGATATACGCATTGGCGCCGGCAGTTTTTGCGGCCTGAACATCCTCCGCGGACGAAATGGATGTGAGCATGACGCCGATAAAATCTGGATTCAATTTTTTCATTTCGGATAATGCTTCCACGCCGGATTTTTTCGGCATAATATAATCCAAAAAGACGATATCCGGTTTCTGGGCTTGAAATTTCACCATCGCATCTTCGCCATTGTCGGACGTTTCGACGTTCATCCCCTTTTTCCGAAGAATGGCGTTCAGTAACGTACGGTTGTACGCAGAGTCATCAACAATTAACGCTTTTTTCATGGCAATAATCTTTCCCGATAGTAGGAAGAAAACGAGTATGAAGCAATGTAGAAATAACCGCTCACCTCACCGCCGCTCCTGCAATAAACGTATTCGGTCATTCAGGCACGTTGGACAGAGACAACGATCATCATTCTCTTGTGGAACGACCGGAGGGAGAGAAAAACACCAGCAGGTCTCTTTCCCTGCTTTCGCGCCGCACTCGAAATGGGCACCACAGTGTGAGCAGACAGAATTATTCGCCTGTTCCAGCTCTAAAGTAATAGTCATCGTATTTCCCAGAGTCGTGCATCACTGGATCAGATCATTTGAATTTTCGGTGTATCCAGAACGATCTCCCGGTCGAAGATCCAATGGAACTTTGCCGTACCGGAGATTGTCAACCGTTCGGCCACCTTTTCATACCGCTGCGACAAGGTACTGAGATAATCCTGCGCCTTTGCAGAAGCATCGGAAAGTCCATTCAGCGTTTCAATCTTCCATTCATCCACCAGAGCTGCAATGATGCTAGCATAGTCTTTTGCCGTATAGACGCCGATCCGCTGCGCAACATTGGAGAATTTCGAGAACAGGTCTGTGTCCCGTCCGTCGGTCATTAAACTTGCGGGCATGGTCACCTTGTTCTTCATCATTGCAGCAAAAGCGATGACGGCATTTTCGGGATCCAGTTCGAAGATCTTCGACATGAACAATTTATAGGCTTTCTCATGTCGTGCCTCATCACCGGCGATCAAGCCGCAGATCTTGTGAAGGTGTTCGTCGCCGCATCGCTTGGCAAGAATACCGACATTGCGGTGCGAAATCTTCGTCGCCCGCTCTTGAAATGACGTATAGATAAATCCAAGGTACGGATCGTTCCCGGAATTCGTATTGAAGCCGTTGTTGATCAGGTGCTGAACGGTGGTTTCCACTGACCGCATATCTACCCGTCCTGTGAGATACAGATATTTATTCAACAGATCACCGTGACGGTTCTCTTCCGACGTCCATCCCCTACTCCACTTCGCCCACGGTGATTCGCTGTCTCCAGTCGGATCATTGATCCCGTCAAAACGGTTCAGCCAGGTTTGGTAACTCGGCAGCGCCTCTTCCGTAACCATATCACCTACGAGCACGACCAGCACTTCATCGGTCAGTTCCTTTGCTCTGCGGCGAAATTCCGTTATCTGTTCCCGCCAATCCTCCGACCGCATATCCGGCAGCAGATCAGACGGCTGCCAGTTCTCATTGATCGGTTTTAGCAGGCTGGAAAGATTTTCTTCAACAAATCCTTCGATGCTTTTAACCACTTCGAACTGTTTAGAGGTGACCGGTAGATGATTCATTGTGGGTTCCTTCTGGATATTTTCCCAAAGATACTCATTTTCGTACTGAGAACAATTGAAAAGTTTCCGTGCGTCATATCCTTCCAAATGGGCAAATATCAACTGTTTTCGCCCAACTTTTCGAACTCCCGATTCGCCCGAACGTTTGTTCGAGAAATCCTTCGCCGCGCCTGAAACAACCAACACTGTATTAAATTTCTTTTAAGATGTTGATTTTGAGCACACCGTAATCAATTTTTTAGTATTTTATTTCATCATAGTCACAGTATCGATCACCAATTCTTCACTACCCGTCGTATGAAACAACTACTGAAAGTCGTAAAATGGACGGCGATTATCGCCGGCGTTGTCGCCATTCCGATCCTCCTGAAGAAAAAAATGGATGAGGCGGAACGGAACAGCGAGAATGTCCGTTACGATACCAACGATTACATTTCCGAGAGCGGATTGTAGAAATAAAAAAGGTCAGCATACATGCTGACCTTTTTTTGGAATCTCGTTTTTGTACCTGCTACTGGATCCTTTCCACTTTGATCATGTTCGTGGTATTTCTCGACATCAGCGGTATTCCCGCCGTGATCACAACATAATCACCCTTCTTTAAATATCCGAGTTCCACCAGCGATACATTCACTCTGGCGATGGTCATATCCGTTTCGCCGATCTCAAAACTTTTGATCAGCAGTGAACGCACACCCCAGATCAGGTTTAATCTTCGCTGAATCCTCTCGCGATCAGCTATGCCGATCACCTGTGCGGTGGGACGGTACCGTGAAATTGCCTTCACCGTCGCGCCGGAATGGGAGAAACAAATAATTGCTGCAGCGTTGATCTGTTTTGCAAGGATACAAGCAGATCGACCGAGCGCTTTGAACACCGCATCCTGTTCGTTCCCGATCTCATCTTCAAGATACAGTTTATCTTTCCCCACCTGTTCAACGCGACGGATGATCGTATCCATCGTTTGGACAACGCCGACAGGATATTTCCCGACAGATGTTTCACCGCTCAGCATCACTGCATCGGCGCCGTCCAGCACAGCGTTGGCAACATCGTTTGCTTCGGCGCGAGTGGGCCGCGGATTTTCGATCATTGAATCAAGCATCTGCGTAGCGATAATAACCGGCTTTCCCGCTGCATTCGCTTTTTGTGCAATCATCTTCTGTGCCAGCGGTACTTCTTCCGTCTTACACTCAACTCCAAGATCACCGCGCGCCACCATGATGCCGTCGGATTCATGGATGATCGCATCGATATTCTTCAGCGCTTCGTCCTTCTCGATTTTAGAAATGATCGGAAGCTTCTTGCGTTTATCGATATTGTCGATGATGAAATCGCGCAATTGCACCACATCCTGCGCCGAGCGGACGAAGGAGAGCGCCACATAATCGATATCGTTGGCGATACCGAACAGCAGATCTTCCTTATCTTTTTCCGTGAGGGATGGTGCACTGACAGACACACCGGGGAGATTGATCCCCTTGTTGCTTTTTAAGATGCCGCCGTACACTACTTCGGTGATAACTTCTCGTTGCGATGACTCCAGCACTTTGAACTGCAACAGTCCGTCGTCCATCAGGATCGTATCCCCGGGTTTCACGTCGCCGGGAAGATGCTGGTAGGTCGTCGACACTTTGTGGTTTTCGCCGAGCATTTCGTCGATGGTGATGACCAGGCGTTCTCCCGCTTTCAACTCCATCGGTTCTTTCAGTTTTCCCGTCCGGATCTTCGGCCCTTGCAGATCGAGCAGGATCGCGATTGGTTCATCCTTGATCTTCGCCGCCTGCCGGACCCTATTCATCATTTCCAGGTGATCATCATGGGAACCGTGGGAAAAG
>JBAYJG010000099.1:0-9942 GCA_041665225.1 Bacteroidota bacterium | reverse complement strand
GATCATTTCGATTATTATATCGATGGCCAGAAGATAAAAACGGGAAATATCCAGGCGGTGGATCACATCAGGTTCTCGTTGGATCAATCGATGTTGATTTTTGGGGATGATGATGGTGATGATGGAGAAATCGATTGTGCAGAAATTGCAATTTGGAACACACCACTTACAGAAACGCAGATATTGGAATTAGGAGGATTCGGACATGAGCTGGATAAGATTCCGCCGGTACCACCGACGGATGTTATTGCAACCGCGGGCACGAATTCGAACACAATTGTCTGGACCGATGTACCGGAAGAACCCGGATCAAAATACAATGTGTATTTCAGCGAAAAGCCTTTTGTAAAAATTGATTCTACAATTGATCGTCTTGCACCGTATAACATTGCACTGGGTACACAGACGGCCACACATTATCCTATCTCGCCGGTCACTGATCAGGATATTACATACTACTATGGTGTCAATGCAGTGGATGCTTTAGGCAATGCTGGCGATGCTGCACTTGCACCCGCTCCGGTAACAACGAAAGCAAAAGGTGTTCCGGTGATTTCTCCGGTTGCACCGGCGGATTTTGTCGCGGATGGTGATCTGGCAGAATGGTCCTCCATTGCTCCGATTGCAATGAATGCATTTGGTGCAAAACCGACAGCGCATACTGTGCCTGGAGGGACAATCACAGACAGTCTCGATCTTTCGGTGAAAGCATATCTTGCCGTGGATGCAACGTATCTGTATGTTGCGTTCGATGTTGTCGATGATATTGTCAATGTCGATACAAGCGCTGCAGTTTCAACGTGGTCGAACGATGCTCCGGATCTGAATATTGGTCTGTACGACTGGAGAGGTACAGGACATTCTGGCTATAAACGCGGAGCAACACCGGATTACATGCTGCGGTTTTCGAAGAATCGGATCAACAACGACAAAGGGGTTGGAAGTCCAATCTTGATGTATCCTGGTGTAAATTATATCTGGAAGGAAAAAAATATTACTCCGGGATATATTGTTGAGGCGCGAATGCCGCTGACCGCTATTGCCGGCATGATTCCTGGCGACAGTGTCTTCGTTCCGAAAGAAGGCATGCGGATCCCGATTGATTTCTCCATCAACGACCGCGATGCAACATCGAGCCGCGAAGCGATCCTCAGTTATTCGATAAATAATAATGACAACTCCTGGATAAATATGTACAATTGGACCCATACATGGATCGGCAATAAATGGACGACAGGGGTGCAACGTACAGCAGCAGTGGCATCAACATTCGAGTTGTCACAAAACTATCCGAACCCGTTCAATCCCACGACCAACATAGCGTTCACCATTCCACAGTCGGGGATAACCAGTTTAAAAGTTTACGATGTGCTGGGACGTGAAGTGATGAATCTGGTCAATCAGTTTCAGGAAGCAGGTTCATACACCGTCAATCTTGATGCGTCCAAACTTGCATCCGGAATGTATATCTACAGACTTGAGTCTGGTGCGTTCAGTTCTGTGAAAAAAATGACATTGATCAAATAGCACTGATTGAATGATTTGCAATAGTTGTTGTTTCAATATTTCGCAGGAGAGGTCGTACGAATGTGCTCGTTCGTAGGGCCTCTTCGCGAAATTGATCTTGGGATGTAGAGTGTGCCTAAAATTGGGCAACTGTCGTCCGGCATACTGGACTTTATTGATTACGAGATAAAAATTATCTACAATTGCGGAGCGATAGATACAGGATTCTGTATCTCGTGAAGCCTGTTCTGCCGCAGCGTTACCCTCTTCAAGTTCCTCCCTCAGAAAAGCGTATAAAGGCGTGTATGAAAAAAGTTTTTGTTACCCTGCTGTTTTCTCTGTTCGGTATCCTGCCCGTTTTTAGTCAAGTACCTTCAAAGCAAGGTTGGTGGACGTTTGATGATGCATCAGACGTCTTAAAAGCACAGACCGGAACTGCTTTGACACTGGTTGGCTCTCATCAAATAATCGCCGGACCGGCTGCAGGAAACGGAGCCCTGCGCATCGGCTCTGGAAGTTATTACCAAATGGCCCACGGGATTAATCCAAACGGTGGCGGAACACGGGTGAATGAATATACGTTGATGATAGATTTCAGAGTATCAAATAGTAGTTCTTGGAAATGTTTTTTTCAGACAGATGTAAGTAACACCAGCGACGGTGACTGTTTCATCAATCCTTCTGGCGGTACGATCGGTGTTTCCGCTACAGGATACTCATCGTTTTCGGTCACGCCAAACGAGTGGTACCGGCTTGTCCTTTCGGTGAAGAACGGTACGCAGTTTCAATTTTACATCGACGGACAGTTGATCAACAACGCAACCATTCAAAGCGTGGATGGAAGATTTTCTCTTGATGCATTGCTTCTGATGTTTGCTGATAACGATGGGGAGGATGGAGAAATTGATTGCGCGGAACTCGCCATTTGGAATTCTGCGCTCACTGCTGCGAATATTGCCACACTCGGCGGATATGGACATGTTGTAATTCCGAAAAAAATTCCCATTGTCCAGTACCTGCAATCTCCGTCGCCGACATCAATCACAATCTGCTGGCAAGATACTTCGGCAACAGGTACGAGCGTGGAGTACGGAACAACTCCGGCGTTTGGATCGGTGACGACTGGTTCAAGCGAAATCATCGGTGCTGCATACCGCTGGCATACTGTGATGCTGACGGGGTTAACACCGAATACGGAATATTATTACAAGTCAATCAGCGGCAGCAACGTCTCCCAGGAATTAAAATTCCGAACACAGCCAGCACCGGAGTATACGGGAAAAATCAGATTCTTACTTTTGAGCGATACGCACAATTCCGATACTACAAAACCGATGAAGGTTCTCAATGCAGCAAAGAAAAAAATCACTGAGTTTTATGGCGCCGATATCCATAATCAGATTAACGCCGTGCTGCATACCGGTGATATTGTCATGTCCGGCGGAAATGTTGACGAATTCCCTAAATTGTATTTTACGCCGATGTCGGTTTTTTCAACTGCCGTTCCATTTCTCACTGTTCAGGGAAATCATGATGTCGGATCCAATTTCTATGCCTATATGAAATACGACAGTATTTCATTGATTGAACCCTCTTCTCTTCCGAAAGAGGAATTCTGGTCTGTCCGTTTCGCTAATACACTTGTGATCGGATTGAACACCAACAATACTGCAGCATACGGTGCACTTCAAAAAATTCTGCTCGATGCAAAATTAGCAGAGGCACAGGCGGACCCATCGATCGATTTTGTGATTTGCCTGTTCCATCATCTGCCGTATTCCGAATTGTGGGGGGAAGGGGCCGGATACTATCCGACGCCAAACTATGTGCGTGACGATCTACTGCCGGTGTTGAAGCAATATCCCAAAGTCGTACAGGTCAGCTACGGACACACCCATGGATTTGAACGGGGAACAATCGAGTCTGCGGCGAACGAAGGTGACTTCCGTATTGTGTGCGGTGGCGGAGGTGGCGGCAATACGGACCGGTGGGGTTCGTATATCAATGTGAACTATCCGTCCATTCACATTGCTCTCGATCATTTTTTCTATCAGATTATCGAAATCGACGTCGCGCAAAAGTCGTTTACGGGGTCGATGTACAGTATTGGAAATGCGGATAAAGTATATAACAATGAAATGCTGGATTCCTGGTATAGAAAAATAAGCCAACCCGCTCCTGGCACCCCATCAGTCACTGCTCCGACACTCCTTGCGAACAATATAGTTTTTCATTCATCCCCCATGAACGGTCCGGATTCGATAATGACGACGAGGATGCAGGTGACGTATGATACATCGTTTTCACAGATCGCCATTGATACGGTGGTGTCATGGAAGGATGTTTATGGAAGGAACGGGCAGTTCATTCCGATCGATAAAAATGCGGGAAAAGATCTCACTGCACTCCAGATTCCTCAGACTCGTTTTACCCAGGGAGTAACATTTTTTTACCGAGCGAAATACCGTGATCATAATCTGCGATGGAGTGACTGGTCCAACCGTTCCGCCAGCTTTGCGCTTGGAGTCAATAATCAGCCGGGACAGCGTCCGACTGCCTATCATCTTGATCAAAACTATCCGAATCCGTTCAATCCTTCCACGACTATCCGGTACGGCATACCAAGCTCAGAAATGGTACAGTTGAAGTTGTTTGATGTGCTGGGACGGGAAGTACTGGTTGTGGTAAATATGCAGCAGGATGCCGGTACGTACGCTGTCCAGATTGACGCAGCAGCTCTTCCGACGGGTGTTTATTTCTATACACTTGAATCCGGTTCGTTCGTTTCCACCAAAAAACTGATTGTAACTAAGTAATACTCACACGTTCTGCTTGATGAAAGCGGCCGCTGTATTGTTGAGTGGCCGCGTGAGATCAACGCCCTCTGTTTCTTCCTCAATCTACAGTGTAACAGTTCGTCCCCGTCGGGTTTGCTATTCCTTCGCCAAGACAAGATACCACGTACGTGGGATTGTTGATTACACCATGATGCGGTAATTTGATGATGCAGTGATTACAGCACTCTTGTACTTCTTTTCATTTCAAGGATCAGTGATATAGTGTTCAAACAAAAACTGTTTTTAGCATTTGTATTCTTTTTATGCAGTATTTCGTTCACGTATGGACAAATCCCAGCAAGGCGGGGGTGGTGGAAATTTGACGATACAACAAACGTGCTGAAAGCCGATGCAGGTCTCGCTCTGAAGTTGACCGGCACTCACAACATGGTTCCCGGTCCCCACCAAGGAAACAGAGCTGTGCGAATCGGTCACGGAAATTATTACACGATGAATCATGGGATGCGTCCCAACGGCAGCGGGGAAAAGGTCAATGAATATACTATCCAGTTCGATCTTAAAGTGCCGGTTGCAGGGGCGTGGAAATCGCTCTTCCAGACTGATTTGAGTAATACCAGCGACGGAGATTTTTTTATCAACACCAAAGAGAATATCGGGATACAATCCGCCGGGTATACTTCGTATGCGGTGATACCGAATGAGTGGTACCGGTTTGTCCTTACCGTAAAAAATGGCGTCCAGCAAATTTCGTACTTGGATGGGGTAGCAGTGAATGACGGAGGTTCCATGCCTGTCGATGGAAGGTTTGCGCTCGATTCCCTGCTATTGCTGTTTGCTGACAATGATGGAGAAGATGCGGAGATCGAATGTTCGGAAATAGCGATCTGGGATACAGCACTGTCCGCCGGAGAGGTTGCCGCCCTTGGCGGGTATGGGCATAACGTCCAACCAAAACTGTTCATGATGGTTCCCTATCTGCAGGCACCGACTGCAACATCTGTTTACGTTTGTTGGCACGATTCATCATCGTCGGGAACGCAAGTGGAATATGGCACAACCGCATCATTGGGCAGTGTCGCGACCGGGAGCAGTGAACAGGTTGCGATCACACACCGTTGGCATACAGTCTTACTGGCTGGATTGACTCCGAATACTGAATATTATTACAGGGTGAAGAGCGGAACGAATTCGTCCGCATTGTATTCTCTACGAACGCAGCCTGCCGCGGGATATACCGGCAAAATTCGATTTCTTCTGCTAAGCGATACCCATAATAGCGACACTGCAAAAGCGATGAGAGTGATAGCGGCTGCAAAGAATAAAATGTCTGCACTCTACGGTGCGGACCTGCACAACCATATCAATGCGGTGCTTCATTCTGGCGATCTCGTCATTTTCGGTAAAAATGTTTCCGAATACACAAAACTCTTTTTTGCTCCCATGTCTGTCGTCTCACCCTCGATACCGTTCCTCACAGTTCCAGGAAATCATGACCGTCCGGACAACGGAAGGAACGGTGATGCCGGTTCGAATTATTATACGTATGTAAAATATGACAGCATTTCACTGGCATCCGCTCACGATCCGCTGGCAGAACGGGTCTGGAGTGCCCGATTTGCAAATACGCTGGTGATGGGTGTGAATACGAACATTGTGAAATCGCTTGGTACTCAGCAGATTCGATTGCTCGACAAAAAATTAGCCCAGGCTCAAGCGGATACATCAATCGATTTTGTCATGGTCCTGACGCATCATATGCCAGTCACAGAATTGTGGGGTGAAGCAATCGGCTATGACCCGGGTCCGCGGTATGTACGGGATGCATTGATTCCGGTCCTTCGGAAATATTCCAAGGTTGTTCAATTGACGTACGGCCACACGCACGGATTTGAACGAGGAACGATTGAATCGAAAACCAACGACGGAGACTTCCGCATTGTCTGCAATGGCGGCGGCGGCGGCGACATTGACCGCTGGGGATCGTTTAAGAATGCTGATTATCAGAATATCCATGTGACGCTAGATCATTTCTGCTATCAGATCGTTGAGATCGATGTTGCGCAACATACATTTACGGGGACAATGTACAGCCTCGGAAATGATGACAAGCCCTTCAACAGCCAGGCATTGGATACGTGGCACCGGAAGGTACGGCAACCGGCTCCAGCTGCTCCCTCAGTATCAGCGCCGACAATCGTAAACAACCGTATCGTGTTACATTCTTCACCGTTGAGCGGTCTTGATTCGTTGATGTCTGCTCGTGTACAGATCGCTTCCGAACCCACCTTCTCTACAATAGCGGTCGATACCATCGTGCATTGGGAAAATGTGTACGGCAGGGACGATTATTTCAATCCAGTCGATAAGAATGCAGGAATAGATTTGACGAATCTTCAGATTCCAATGAACAGGATCGCTACTGGAAAACCATTCTATTATCGAGTGAAATACCGGGACCACAATCTTCGTTGGAGTGTTTGGTCGCGTCCATCAGAAAAGTTTTCCATCACACCGTTGCAAGCGAAACGAAACAGCAGTAATGAGCAACAACCTAATTCACAGTCACAACCAACGTTAAGGAGTGCTTCACAATGAAGAACTTGATTCGAACATCCATGCTATTGCTGATCACAATAGCTCTCATATCCTCCAACGGATATGGGCAAACGCCACAAGGCAGGTGGACATTTGACAATCCGGCAAATCTTACTGCCGCAGGAACAGGAAAAGATCTTGTTCTGGTGGGTAGTGATTCCGCTGTGGCAGGCCCACTTGCCGGCAACGGTGCGGTCAGAATTCCTCTCGGAAGTTATTTCAAATTGGAGCATGGCATCGCTCCAAACGGCGGAGGGACATTGCGCGTCAATGAATATTCCATGATGATCGATTTCCGACTGCCGGATACGACAAAATGGTACGCCTTTTATCAGACGGATACGACAAACGGAAGCGACGCCGAACTGTTTGTGAAGCCGAATACCGGCCTCGTCGGTAACGGCACCACCGGATATTCGCTGACCGGAGTGAACGATACCTTGTGGCATCGGCTGGTCATCTCGGTGAAAAACGGCACGCAGTACAATACATACCTGGACGGAGTTCTTCTGAAAGCCGGTACGCCGCAAAATATCGACAGCAGCCGATGGGCTATGGAAAGTCTTGTCTTAATGTTTGCGGATAACGATGGCGATGATGCGGCGATGGATGTCGCAGAACTCGCAATCTGGGACCGTCCGTTGACAACCGATGAAGTATCGGAACTTGGAACACCGATCCCGGTCAAACGGCAGTCAAAATGGACATTTGACAATCCGTTCAATCGCACTGCGGTAGCACCCGGTTTTGGAAAAGATCTTGTGCTTGTCGGAACAGATTCCGTTGTCACCGGACCGAGCCCGGGCAACGGTGCAGTGAGAATATTCAAAGGGAGCCATTATCAGCTGGCCCATAAATTCCGCCCCAATGGCGGCGGTTCGGATACAATTCCCCGCGTCAATGAATATTCTGTCATGGTCGATTTCCAGATACCGGATTATTCAAAGTGGTACAATTTCTTCCAGACGAATCCGAAGAACAATGATGACGGCGATTGCTTCATCAAAAAAACAACTGGTTTGTTAGGAACAACAGCAACAGGTTATTCAGCAACCGGCGTTACACCAAACGTATGGCACAGATTAGTCGTGTCGATAAAGAATGGCACACACTATAATTACTATTTGGATGGTGCGCTGTTCCATGCAGGAACGTCGCAGGCGATCGACGGAAGATTTGGCCTCGACACACTGCTGCTGATGTTTGCTGACGACGATGGCGAAGATGGCGATATTGATGTTGCTGAACTGAGAATGTGGAATTATTCTTTGACCGACGGCGATGTTGCTGGACTCGGGAAGGTATTTGTGGACAGTGTCGTTCATGGCAAATGGACGTTTGATAATGCGTTGAATCTCAATGCTGCAGTACCAGGATTCGGCAAAGACCTCGTCTTGGTCGGGAACGATTCGGCGATTACCGGTCCGGATGTGGGGAATGGTGCAGTTCGTGTTCCCAAAGGGAGTTATTTGAAACTGACTCATGGATTTAATCCAAACGGCGGCGGCGTGGACTCCCTCGCGCGAGTGAACGAATTTACGGTCGTTGTCGATTTCAGGATTCCAGATCTCACCCGCTGGTATAATTTCTTCCAGACCGACACGAATAATGCGAATGACGGCGATTGTTTCATTAAATCCTCTTCAGGTCTGGTTGGTACAGGTGCAACCGGGTATTCAACGGCTGCGGTAACGCCGAATATCTGGCACCGGCTGGCAGTTTCCGTGAAGAACGGTGCGCATCATAACTATTATTTGGACGGTGTATTGATCAAGGCTGGCACTGCATCGCCGGTTGACGACAGATTTTCACTCACCCGTTCCTTGTTAATGTTCGCTGATGATGATGGTGATGACGGAGATATTGATGTTGCCGAAATCAATGTGTGGAACTATTCATTGTCGGATTCAGAAGTTGCTCATCTTGGCAAAGTGATTGTCGCCGGTGTCCAGGCCCGTGAGGGCGTTGTCGCGACATCCTATGAATTGAGCCAGAATTATCCCAATCCATTCAATCCGTCTACAAAGATCGATTTCTCGATTCTTGCCGACAGCTGGGTGACCGTAAAGGTGTATAATTTGCTCGGCCAGCAGGTTGCAACGATTGTCAACCAACAGTTGCATGCCGGGAAACATATTGCTTCCTTTGATGGCAGCAATCTTTCCAGTGGCATCTATTTCTATAAAATAGAAGCCGGCTTGTTTACTGCTACGAAGAAGATGATGTTGTTGAAATAACAGTATTTTGCTGTTGCTGTACGCGGGGGCAGTATGTTTCGCTGCCCTCGCGCTATTTTAAACGGTACCTGAAGATGATAGTAACTATCGGTTCAACGTAACACCTCATGCCAAAATGTAGATAATGAGATTTTTCTCATGGTCTTTACTATTACCTCTAATTGACATTTCAAGCTTATGTCATTATGTTCTGTAAACACATTGATGATCGAATAACAGTAGAGAAACGACAAAAATCGAACGAAGTATGAAGGGGAAAACAACTATAGAGTCCGGCGATGCATTATTGCGGGAAACCGTGGAGCGGTACCGAAGCCTTCTTGAAGTGTTGCCGGATGCAATGGCAGTGCATACCGATGGGAAATTTGTGTATGTCAATCCGTCCGGACTTGCGTTGATCGGTGCAAAAGATCAATCGGAATTGATCGGGAAATCTGTTCTGGATATTGTGCATCCTGATTATCGGGATACCGTGATCCAACGCATGAAATCCGCTCTGAAAGAGAAGAAGCCGCAGGTGAAAGCGGTGGAAAAATTCATCCGGTTAGACGGTGGTGTGATTGATGTTGAAGTTGTTTCGGTGCCGGTGTTGTTTGATGGAAAAAGTTCGGTACAGGTCGTTGTCCGCGATATTACGCAGCGCAAACAGATGGAAGAACGGCTGAAGACTTCCGAAGCGTATTACAAACAGGTCGTTGAACATTCGCCGAACGGTATCGCCATGATGGATCCGCACGGCACCATCACCTTCGGCTCACCGAGAATGTACGAGATCTTCCGCATTCCGCAGGACGCACACGTGATCG
>JBAYJG010000098.1:0-10092 GCA_041665225.1 Bacteroidota bacterium | reverse complement strand
GCAGATCGGTTTCTCCAAAATTTGTCTCTCCTTGTGTCGGCATGTTATCACCCTCGCCGCCGACTCCCGGTGTGCCGAATACGCCGTCGGAACCCGTATCATGAAATTTTGCCACCCAATCCATGTCCTCATCACCTGTCCACCAAACACTGTCCTTATAGGCAGGCCGGGAAGTAACAGGACCATAGATCGCTTCAAATTTTGTTTTGTTATAATTCGCATTAAAATAGTCGAGAATCGCCTGCTGTCCGGTGATCTTTGTCCCTGGAAGGCTGATACGTTTCTCATCCATTATACCATCATCATCGTTGTCTTTTCCATCATCTTGTTTCCCTGGTGTTTCCAAATACGCATAACCGAGATATCCGGTCTTCCCGCAATTGTTCACGAGACTTTTGCCGTGGCCGTATGAATCCCACGTATAGACAAGATTCAAACCGAATGATTTATCATAGTAGGCATTATCATCATCAGACTCAGGAAGCGGATCACAGCCGATGGCAGAACCGCCGACGCCGGAATCCATGTACAACCCGAAAATAATATTATCAAGATAGTCGGTCGTTCCTTCATTGGCGATGTCGTAATGCCAGAAGATCACGTTCCCTGCCTGAGGATTTGACCATTGGAATCCGCGTACTTCGATCCTTAAACCTAAACCTCTGCGTGAAGAGTCACGCGAGTCTGCATAGAATGAGGGAATTCGAAACTCATCATCATCGATAACAAAGAAACTTTCCTGGTCCGCCACAATTCGTTTTCCGAAATAACCGTTCCAAGATCCTTTCCATCCCGGATCGTTAATGTCGTTCAATTTGTCGATCCATTCATCCGGCCACGTACGAGAAAGGTGGCTCATTGCCGGAGATCGATCTTTGTTGATCGTAACATCGGACTGGAAATATCCGGGACGCGGTTCGAACCGCATTTCGCGCAGTGTGCCGATAATTTTTTGCTGCCGTTCGCGGAATCCTGTTTCCATAATCCAATCAAATTCGCTATTCGCTTTCGTGATCTTTGCCAGAACGAATGGCGTGATCCCGTCGCTGTAATTCATTCCCGTTCCTTTCGGAACTTCCGCAGAATGAAATGTGCTCAGATCGACATTGACAGGATCAAACGGATAGTCACCGACCATACCGTAATTCAGGAACGTTGTCCGAATATTGTTCGCATCGTGCGTGCCGGCACGTTCATAACTGAAGTTACCACGAAGGTTCTTCGGCACAACGGGATACAGTGTTTGGGAATGACTTGGCTGCATCAGAAACATTGTTCCCAGCATGCAGGCGAAATACAACGAAGTTTTATTCATCATATGATACGATTGATTGACGTTATTATTCAAATACTGATGAACCGCGAACTGTAAGACCGATTTCAATCCTTCTTGGTTGGTTGTACCTCCCCGGATCAAGCAGCATTACTCTGTCCGACACCGGTGACAAGGAATAATCAGGACTGCCGGTGGTCGAAAAAACATAGCCGTTAAAGAACGAGGCATTGAACACATTAAAGATCCGCATGAACAAACTCAGGTTGAGGCCGTCAATTTCAAAACTCTTTTCACCTCGCAGATCTACAACAACACCATTGGCTTTTCTGCCAGAGTTGTTCTCCAGATCAGCGCCGAAGCCCGAGCCGATGAGTGGTGTGTACGGCTGGCCAGACGAATATTTTGCAATGGCGGTGATGGAGTAATTGTTTGATTCTTGAATGGACACCTGTCCGTTCAGTGTGTGCTGCTGGTCCCAATTAAATGGTACTTCGCGGGGGTTTGCATCCTTCCCTGCCGCAGCACGAGTAGCGGTCTCGGCAGGGTCGCTGGAATTGCCGAGTGCGAACTGATTGGAATAATCAATCGATGCATTAAGTAAAGACCCGCTGCGGAAATCGAGCGCCAACGTGAATCCGCTGACGCTGCCGAAGTCCACATTGGTCAGCCGGGAATATTTCGCCGCGTTATATGTTTCAATGAACTCTACACCGAGCAAATCGCGAATATCTTTATAAAAGAGGCTGCCGTCGATGCCGAAATTATCCTGGAGCTGTACTTTCATTCCGAACTCGTATTGTGTGGTAAACTCAGGTCGCAGATCGGGATTGCCGAGTACCGAATAACTGACACCGCTGGCAAGATCCTTCAGAATGCTGTAATCGGAGTTGGAAAAGAACTGATTGATCGCCGGCAGCTGATAGAAATGTCCATAGGAAAAATAGATGGATCCATTCACCATGATGGGGTAAGAAATTCCAAGCCGTGGAGCGATTACAATTTTTTCCCTTGTCGCTTTTTGTTTCGAACCAGGAACACCGGAAATGGCATTCGCAGGATTCTGCAAATTGCTGGGGACAGTTGTGTTCGCGTCAAAATATTCCATACGAACGCCAGCCCGAACTGCGATGTCGCTCCACTCGATCCTGTCCTGCGCAAACGCTGCGAAGGAAACCGGAGTGTAATTTTGCGGAGGCGGGAAGAGGGAGCTATTAACATACGCATGTAGTGCGCCGGTAATGCTGTCCCGGTCGATTACTCCGGGGTTTCCGTACGTAATGTCCGGCAACTGCAATTCTGCTCCGACCTTGACGAGGTGAATATTTGTCACCTGCGCTGTCATCGACGCTTTAATGATATTCACTGTTGTCTTCTCTATATATCGCCCCAAGTCCACTCCTTGGACGATGGCGCCATTTTCAAAATCCGTTTCGCTGCGAGGTTGTTTCGCCTGATAGTATTGCGGATCGTAGACATCCGCATATTTATAATCGCGATAGTCGATAATATTTTGACGCAGGTTCACGGTATAGAAAATCTTTTCCGTCAGCATATGCGTGAAATCAATGCCATGCACTAACGAATAGAACCGTGGAGTCTTCACACCTTCCGGATTCAACCGGAAATCAAACCGATACGGTTTATTATTGGTGATATTGAAGATCGCCTGATAGTTAACCTGCATTCCGGAGAGCGATGAATTCGAAAGTTTTATCTGACCGGACCATTCATCATTCGTCGATAACGGCACCAGTTTGTTGTCGCCGGTCGGGTAAAATATTTTGCTGTTGAAATCCGATGTATCGGTCGGCATAAATTTCCGAGTAGCAAAATAGTACCCTTCCGAGAGGAACCGTCGGCCGCTGAACAGAAACGTTGTCTGCGGCAGTCCGGTCGGACCGCTGATGGCAAATTGATAACTTTGAAATGCTATAGGATTGATTCTATCCAAATAGGGATACTTCGCGACTTTCCCAAAGCCAACGTAATCACCGACATATGTTTCTGCAGACCAATCAATGCGATCGTTCGAGCCGCTTCGAAGCACCGCATTCACGACACCGCTCATCGCCTGTCCGTACTCAGCATCGAATGTGCCGCTGACGACCTGAACTTCTTGCAGCACCGAACGATCCAGTGAGACTGTCGGAGCATTAGTTAATGGATTGTTCACCGATACACCGTCTACCTGGTATTGCACTTCTCCGGCTCGGCCGCCTCGGAAATGACCATCCACCACTCCCGCTTGCAGATTGACAATATCTTGAAGATTCTGCACCGGCAGCACAGCGATCTGCTCCTTGCTCATAATGGCAACAGCGCTCGTTTGCCGTGTATCGACGATCGGCTTCTCCGCAACGATCACGACTTCTGCTCCTTCAATCACTTCCTCAGCAAGTTTTTCATCCAGTGTCGTGGTCTGTCCGGAACTGATTTCAACGCTTTTCACCACAGTCGTTCCGTAACCGACGCCGCTGATACGGATATCATATGTCCCCGGAGGTATATTCATGATAACATAATACCCTTCGAAATCCGTCGCGGCACCCATGGACGTTCCCTGGATGATGATATTGATTCCGATAAGCGCTTCCTTGCCATTTTTATCTGTAATGTGTCCTGTTAGTTTGCCAGTGGTATTGGAAACGAGAAGCGATGGCAAGAACAACGCCATGAGCAGAAATTCCCATCTGCCTCCGAAGGTGTTTCTGTGCACAGTAATGCTTGTTTTCATAGGAAAGGAAATATGGTTGAAAGGTTAGACCGCAATACTATTCAGCGACATGCATGGCGGTAAACAGAATCCGCCGGGTGATTCTAGAATGTTGAGAGAGTATCACACCCTCTCAACATTAACGTACGTTATTTCATTAATACCATCTTGGAAACCGGAGTGACCAATTCTTTTCCTGTCCCGTTGTTGTGCATCCGGAGTTGATAGAAATAGACGCCGGTGCTCAAATGAGACGCAGTAAAATTATACGAATGTTGTCCATAACCGAGATTGCCGAGATCCATCGAGGAAATTTCTCTTCCAAGCAGATCATACACCAACAAAGAAACGCGGCTTTCGGATGGAGTGACGAATGAAATAGTCGTTGAAGGGTTGAAGGGATTCGGATAATTCCCAAGCAGTTTGAATTCCATCGGAACGGCATCCGCACGGGATGATCCCACATCCGTAATGAGCAGTGTCGAATCAAGATAGACATACGCTGCCGCTGCAAAACCATCATGCTCACGGAACCACCAAGTGCGCGTGCCGTAACTGAGCGACGAAGGGACGTATGAATCTCCATCAAACAGCGTGAGACCAAGATAGACAATATGTTCTCCCAGTCCGTTCGGGTATCCCATCTACGTCAGATCGATAGCATGTTCAATTTGATAGCCTGCATCTTCATCGAAACCGGTTGTATCCAGTGTCGTATTCGGCTTCAACGTTAACGCAACCTGTGCACCCTTCAATGAATCACGCAGTTTCGGATAATAATCCTTCAGGCTGTCTTTTCCGTTAGGACCGACGATCACCGTAAGCTTCATCGGGATCTGATCATGGTCCGTTTGATTCATATAATCCTTTCCCAATCCGTTCAGTGTGATGATCATGCCATCCCACCGATCATACACATCCAATGCCTGTACAACCTGATCCTGTACATCGATACCGATATAGAGTGTGTTCTCGCGGAAGAAGAGTTTTACGTTGGCTCTGGACGAATCGAACACAGTGGCTGTCACGCCGTTCACTTTAGGTTGATATTGCCCGCTTGCGAACGGACCGATACCGGGATAGGCATCCCGTACGGCATTGTCACCGAAACGGATATCGAATCCGGGAATCTTTGCCCAAATGGCATCATCCAATTTTCCGTCGATAACTGGAGCGGGCATCAGTTTTCCGTTCTCGATCACCATATCCGGCGGAACAACCGGCACAGGACCTGATGTTGTCGTCACATCCGGACGAACATGGATCCGCAGTATGTTTTTGTTGCTCACATTTGCCCACGGTCCCTGAATCCAGGTTCTGCTGAACGTCACCCAATCCTGCACGGGAAAGAACCAATCGACATCGCGAAAGGCGGCATTAAACATGATAATATCGCCGTTCGGATCGCTTGTATTGTATCCTAATTTCTTGATGTTGACCTTCATTTCCACAGTGTATCCCGTATCCGGTGTGGCATCCGTATTGGTCGTTCCCTGAACGGTAGTGGCTGTTTCATAATCGGTGAGTGTATACTTGCCATTAGGCCCTGTACTTGGCGGACCGCCGACCGATTTAACTGATCCGGGATTCATCCAGGATTCATCAATCCATCCGTAGAGGTATTCACCGTTTGCTGCAGGACGAGTCGCAAGATTACTTTTATCGCGGACATTGAAAATAATGGCATCCGCAGCACCGAAAACACCGCCGCCAATCGAACTATCCTTCACCGTAAAAGCAATATAGAGCGAATCACCCACGACAAGGAACTTCACCCATGCGCGCGTGGAATCGTACACGGTTCCAGTTTCTGCTGTGTAACCGCTCCCTGGGAGTCCCGCGCTTTTTCCGTACTGAACATAGAGCGATTCAGCAGAGCTCCATGCCGGCTCATTTAATTTTCCATCCATCGTAATCGTTCCCGATGTCACCGTTCTTGCCCAGATGACATCAGAACGTTTCTGCTGAGCAGTCGCGATGAATGAGAGTGTTATACTACAAAGTAAAAAAGTGTACAAAATTTTGTTCATGGACTTCTCCTCAAAACGCGTTGTGAAAAAACATTGCCGGAAGGATCACTCCCTCCGGCAATATTGAACGCTGTTACTTTATCAACATCATTTTCCTTGTTTCGCTGAACGAACCGGCATTGATCCGATAAATATAGATGCCTGATGCAAACCGGCTGGCATCGAACTTCACTTCATAATTACCCGGTTTCTGTTCTTTGTTGACCAGGGTCGTGATCTCTTGACCGAGCATGTTGTAGATAGTCAATACAACAGGCGACGTCATCGGAATCGCATACCGGATGGTCGTAGACGGGTTGAACGGATTCGGATAATTCTGATGCAACGCGTAACTCACCGGGATTTCACCAAGAGCATCAACTCCGGTGGTTTTGGGGAATGCGATCGTTTTGTAGACGCTGCCCCATTCGCTGCCCCACCATGATTTGAAGTACGTGCCGCGTGCGCTGTCCCATGCATTCATCGGATGTTGATATCCATCCGGATCGAAGATGTCCATCGACACAGACAGATTCACTTTGTTCACGGACGGTGCAAAGCCGAGTTTGTCGAGACGGACTCGCAATTCTGCAGTGTATCCGTTATCAACATTGGAGGTATCATTCACTGTCGATCCGGAAACCAGGAAACCTGCGCCGCCGCCAGAGTTCAACACGCTTTCCTCATACCGGATGGTGTCTTTGTTTGTTCCGGTATTCTGCCAGTACAGCTTGTATTCCTTTGTTGCGCCGGTATTATCTTTAATCTGCAAGAAGATACCGTCGCCTTCCCAATCAAATTTGCAAATAGATTTATCAGGAGACTGGATACCGATGTAAAGATCATTACCGAATGCAAGGAATTTTACTTTCGTAAAGCTAGTATCTTTGTACGGCAGATGATATTTCACACCGCCGACATCGAATGTTTCCTTCACATCCACGGAACCGGATACTGTCATTTCACTTCCTGTTTTTGGAGCGGTAGAAGGACCGAAAACCAATGTATTTGCTGTTGACCAGCTTGCTTCGGATAATTTTCCATCTAACGTCATCGCAGAAGTGGAGATTTTCGCGAACATTGTATCCGGACTATCATACGGTGGATTCAGGACGAGGGTCCTCATCGGATCGCCCCATTCGCCACCCCACCATGATTTGAAGTATGAACCGCGTGCGGAATCCCACGGACTCATCCCATACGGCCAAGGCAGGTTCGGATCGAACTGGAATCCATCCGGATCGAATATATCCATTGCAATCGGAATCGCTCCTACACCGGCAGTATATCCCAGTTTATCCAATCGAATACGGAGTTCTGCAGTATATCCTTTATCCACGTTGGTCGAATCATTAGCGGTCGAACCAACGGGCAGGAATCCAGCACCTTGACCGGAGTTCAAAACGCTTTCTTCATACCGGATAGTATCTTTGTTCGTTCCGATATTCTGGTAGTACAATTTATATTCCTTCGTTACTCCGGAATTGTCTTTAATGAAGACGATAATGCCTTCACCTTCCCAATCGAACCGACAGATAGATTTGTCATTCGATTCAATCCCGAGATACAGATCCAATCCTTTGCGCAAGAACTTCACTCGTGCCCAGGAACTATCGACATTCGGCAGATAGTACGTTACACCGTTAACATCAAACGATGCTTTGAGATCCGCTCCTCCTGTCACAGTCATGTCGTTCCCTTGTTTCTGTGCATATGCTGTTTTACCAAACAACAATGCCGGGGCGCCATTCCAGTCTGCTTCATCCAATTTTCCGTCCACAACAACTGAAGCCGGTGTATTTTTAACGACCAGTTTTGCAGGATCGTCATATTTGAACGGTTCCGGAGTCAACTCGAGCGTCCGCATCGGATCACCCCATTCGCCACCCCACCATGATTTGTAGTACGATCCGCGGGCAGAATCCCACGGGCTCATTCCATACGGCCACGGCAAGTTCGGATCGAACTGGAATCCGTCCGGATCGAAAATATCCATTGCAAATTGCACTGCATTTACCCCTGGTGCATATCCCAGTTTATCCAACCGGATGCGCAACTCAGCGGAGTATCCGTTATCGACATCAAGCGTGTCATTCGCCGTCGAACCTGCAGGCAAATATCCTGCACCGGCTCCGGAGTTCAACACACTTTCTTCGTAACGGATTGTATCTTTGTTCGTTCCGATGTTCTGGTAGTACAGTTTATATTCCTTCGTCACATTGGCATTATCTTTAATAAAGACTATAATACCTTCACCTTCCCAATCGAACCGGCAAATCGATTTATCGTTTGATTCGATACCAAGGTACAGGTCCATTCCCTTGCGCAGGAACTTCACGCGCGCCCAGGAGCTATCCACATTCGGCAGACGATATTTTACACCGTTCACATCGAAGAATCCTTTCAGATCAAAACCGTTCGTGACGGTTTGATCACCCGGCTGTTTCTTTGTTTGTGCACCATTTCCGAACAATAGCGCTGGTGCTCCTAGCCAATCGGCTTCCTTCAATTTTCCATCCAACTGAATCGGTGCGTCGGCATTTTTAACGACCAATTTTGCAGGATCGTCACCCTTCACGAATTCCGGAGTAAACTCCAGCGTACGCATCGGATTGCCCCACTCAGCACCCCACCATGATTTGTAGTATGATCCGCGTGCGGAATCCCACGGGCTCATTCCATACGGCCACGGCTGATTCGGATCGAATTGGAATCCATCGGGATCAAATATATCCATCGCAATTTTCACATTCGGCACACCAGACACATATCCCAATTTATCCAACCGAATGCGCAACTCGGAAGAATATCCATTATCAACATCGAGTGTATCGTTCGCAGTCGAACCAGCAGGCAGGAACCCTGCACCACCACCCGAATTCAATACGCTCTCTTCGTACCGAATCGTATCTTTGTTCAATCCGATGTTCTGATAGTAGAGTTTATATTCCTTTGTATTTCCCGCATTGTCTTTTATGAAGACAATGATGCCATCCCCTTCCCAGTCGAACCGGCAGATAGATTTATCATTGGATTCAATGCCGAGGTATAGATCCATCCCTTTTCGCAAGAATTTCACTCGCGCCCACGAACTATCAACGTTTGGCAGATAATACTTCGTACCATTCACATCGAAGAACGCTTTAATATCTGCTCCGGCGGTGACGGTTTTTTCGCCGCCAAGTTTATTGAGGTATGCACCTCTGCCGAACAAAATTGACGGGGCACCGGTCCAGTCCGCTTCGTCAAGTTTTCCATCTAATAGGATTGGAGCTCCTGAATTTTTTACGACGATAGAAGCGGGATCATCAAAAATATTCACTACGGCATCGGACCATGAAGCACCAACGCGAATTCCATCGACTACTAATGTCGGTGCATTTGCTGCTGTTCCCTGGCGAAGGCCAAGTGCAGCAATTGCCGCAATATCGGTCTGCGAAGAAGTCACTGGACCTGCAGACGGTGTGCCAGGTTCAATGACCGGAACTTCGTAATTCGTGAACACAAAGAGGCTCACTTCGTCATCTGTTGTCGTACCAGCGTTGAACTTATACTTCGCGACGAGCAAGTACGTAGTATTCAATGTGTAGATGGAGTCTGTAAACGTAGGGGGTATTGCAGCACTAATAGATGATTTGCTGATGCCGAATGCAATCTTTCCATTATCCGCTGCTCGGACAAATATTCTAGGAGAAAATGCAGTAGTACTTCCTACCACCTCTGTCAAATGAGCAAAATAATCACCCACATACGGCGAACCGCTACGTACTGCTGCAACATTCACCATGAACGCGGCATAAACGGTGCCAGCTGTTTGTGATGCAAATCCAATACAAACGTCCTGTCCGGTAGAATCGA
This sequence comes from Bacteroidota bacterium, assembly GCA_041665225.1. Taxonomy (GTDB): domain Bacteria; phylum Bacteroidota; class Ignavibacteria; order UBA10030; family UBA8401; genus UBA8401. The sequence goes on along the minus strand of JBAYJG010000098.1, from coordinate 236 downwards.
CATAGGCTCCATTCCCGGAAAATGAACCGATATATCCTGCATAATTTAATCCTCCGGCAGATATCTTAACGGTATTTAGCGTGCTGGTACCTGTGATTGTCCAGCCATGCCCCCGCAGTGAATCGCCGGCAGGATAATTAAAATCCTCCTGCAGCAACAACTGAGCATTTGCAGTGAGAAAAACTGCAAACATCGATGCAAAAAGCAACAAAAGTTTTTTCATCGCGTTACTCCTT
>JBAYJG010000097.1:0-10230 GCA_041665225.1 Bacteroidota bacterium | reverse complement strand
GGATGCAAAAAACTTCCAGGATTATTATATCAATGTCATCGTTCAACGTCTTGGAGCACAGATCTATGCGGATGGTTTAAAGCATTCGCTGGAACTACCGTACTCTGTTTTCGAGGATCAGCGGAGCGGCGAAACTCTTGGTAAATTACAGAAAGTTCGAACAGACGTCGAACGGTTGATCTCGGCCGCAATCAATATCCTCTTCACGACGCTGGTTGGAATCATTTTTGTAATGATCTATTCATTCTCAGTTCATTGGCTGATCGCCCCATTATATTTCTCCACAGTTCCTATTCTGGCCTACATCAGTTCCACATTAAGCAAGAAGATCAAGATAATTCAGAAAACAATCGTCGGTGAAACGACAGCCCTTGCGGGTTCTACAACAGAATCCTTGCGTAATATTGAGCTTGTGAAAAGTCTTGGACTAGCATCGCAGGAGATACGACGGCTGAACAGCACTACGCAAAAAATTCTTGGCCTGGAACTCAAAAAGGTAAAATATATCCGCGGTTTAAGTTTCATTCAGGGAACCTCAGTCAACTTTCTCCGCACCACTATCCTTTTTACCATGCTGTATCTGATCTTTACACAGCAAATCACCGTCGGACAGTTTTTTTCTCTTTGGATCTATTCCTTCTTTATCTTCGGACCACTGCAACAGCTTGGCGACATTATCAATATATATCGTGAAGCAGAAGTGTCTCTTGCAAACTTTGAAACCATTCTGAATACTCCGAAAGAAGTGAAGCCAATGTCGCCTGTTTCAATGACTTCGGTCAGTACGTTGGCATTCAATAAGGTCACGTTCCAGCATCAATCATCCAACAAATCTGCACTGAACGATATATCTTTCAAAACTAAAATCGGTGAAACGATCGCTTTTGTCGGTCCATCCGGATCAGGGAAAACAACTCTGGTAAAATTGCTCGTCGGACTCTATCGTCCGCAGCAAGGGAAGATTCTGTATAACGGAAAGAATTTTGATGAGATAGACTTTGACTCGCTTCGTGAACGGATAGGATTCGTCACGCAGGATACACAACTGTTCTCCGGCACGATCCGGGAAAACCTCCTCTTCGTTAATCCAAAAGCGACTGATGCAGATTGTCTGGAAGTGCTGAAAAAAGCGGCATGTCAGCCTCTCCTTGCCCGTGCCGATAAAGGATTGGATACGATCATCGGTGAAGGGGGCGTCAAAGTCTCCGGCGGTGAGAAACAACGTCTTTCCATCGCCCGTGCATTGCTCCGGAATCCCAACCTGCTTGTTTTTGACGAGGCCACATCATCGCTTGATTCACTCACTGAGGAAGAGATCAGCGATACTATTCGCGACATTTCCCATCGAAACGATCTGATCACCATTCTGATCGCTCACAGGCTTTCTACTGTGATGCACGCTGATACGATCTATGTCCTGGAAAAAGGAAAGATCGTCGAATCCGGATCCCATGCAAAACTTGTAAAATCGAAAGGTTTATATTACGCATTGTGGCGTCAGCAAGTCGGTGAACAAATGAACGGTGTTATAAAAACGGCGGTAAAAGCGCGCAAATTGATTTCAAAGAATTAATGAGAATTTCAACATCACGAACAGTTTAATCAAGAAGAATCAACAAACCTATGGCAAAAAAAACAACACCGGCAAGCAAGAAAATAGTCCGAAAGAAGATCGACATCGATTGGAACAAAGAGTTACTTCCACTATTCAAAAAATACAAGGGGAAAAAGCATCCCTTGCAGTACGAAAATGGATATCAATTGATCGTTATGATTGTGCTTTCGGCGCGTGCGTCCGATGTGATGGTAAACAATCTCGCTCCTGAATTGTTCAAACGCTATCCTACCTTCAAGCATCTTGCAAAGGCTACACCGGAAGAACTGTTTCCCATCGTGCGAGTCCCGGGATTCCGGAAAAAAGCGGAATGGATCATTGACATCGCACAAACGATTTCCAAGCTGCCCGAGATTCCTGCGACAATGGATGAACTAACTCTGTTGAAAGGATTCGGAAGAAAATCTGCCAACGTGTATATGAGTCAAATAGGATTGCCGGCGGAAGGTGTTATTGTTGACTTGCACACATTGCGTGTCGCTCCCCGCCTGGGCATCGCTGAAGGAGATGATCCAAAAAAGATGGAACTGCAGTTGATGGAAAAAGTGGAAAAGAAAAACTGGCACATTTTAGGAATGTCGCTCACCTATCTCGGCCGCGAAACGTGCCGTCCGACCAATCCGCATTGTAAAGAATGTTTGATGAAGAAGGTGTGCCAATATTACAAGACAAATTAATTATTCTTTTGCGTCAACAATACTCCGGCAATGGTAATTGTCCCTCCTACGAAGAATGCCGTTGTAATCGGTTGATCTAAAATTACCACAGCAAGGATAGTGGTTAAAATCGGTTGTGCATTGGCAAATACCGCTACTTTGGTCGTATCCATCCTCCCCAACGCATAGAACCAGAGCAAGTACGACACAATGGAAGTGCCTAAACTGAGATACAAGATCCCTATCCAGTTCGATGGCGTAATCGACGGAATGCCTGTCACCGCAAAATAGATCAATCCGATCGGAAGGAACATCACCGCTCCCCCAATCATCGAAAGCGCGGTAATGTGAAAAGCGCCGTATTTTTTCACCAATTGTTTCCCCTGGATCGCAAACAACGCCCAGGCAAACACTGCACAGAGAATCATTACGTTTCCATAGAAATAGTCCGACGAAAAATCAATTCCCTTTTCGAACATGACAATGGAAATTCCAGCGAACGCGATCAACACTCCCCATACTTTCTTCCGCGTCATCGGCTCATGGAGGAAGAAATGTGAAAGGATCAGCACCAGTGCCGGTGTCAAAGCATAAAGCAATGCACCGTTCGATGCCAGTGTGAATTTAATGCCGTACAAGTACAGGAATTGATTCAACGGTATTGCAAGGAATGAAAGCCAGAGAAGATGCGGCAGATCGTGCTTTTCCACTTTCACGCGCCTCTCCCTGGCGAAGAACATTACCAATAAAGCGAACAACGAGATACTGTTCCTGAGAAATGTCAATGCGATAGGATGCACTTCTTGTGTCACGGTTTTTGCTACGAGATGGGTACCGGATGAGAGTAGTTGCTGGAATAAGATGATAATGTAAATATTCAAGAGAGAGAATGTTTTCGTTCAATTACTTTTGGTATATTCAATCAACAGAAATTCGCCACAATATACTCTAATGTTACCACACTATGAAACGTAAAGAGACGCTGTTTTTGATCGATTCAATGGGGATCGCATACCGCAGCTACTTCGCATTTATTCAGAATCCCCTGATCAATTCCAAAGGTGAGAATACCAGTGCCATCTATGGCTTCGTCAACTATCTCAACAAAATCCTTGACGAACAGAAGCCCGATTACATCGCTGCAGTTTTCGATACAGACAAACCGACCTTCCGCCACATCGCTTACAAAGAATACAAAGCAACCCGCAATAAAATGCCGGATGATCTGGCAGCGTCGCTCGGATATTTGAAGGATGTTGTGAAAGCATTTAATGTACCGGTTCTTGAACTCGACGGTTTCGAAGCGGACGATATCATGGGTACGCTGGCAAAGCGCGCGGAGAAGGAAAAGATCGACACATTCCTTGTTACCTCCGACAAAGATTTTATGCAGCTTGTATCGAATCGTGTGAAGATCTACCGTCCCGGCAAGTTCGGGAATGACGATGAGATTGTCGGCGAAGAAGGAGTTATGGAAAAGTTCGGCGTACCTCCCGAGCAGGTGATTGATATGCTCGGACTTATCGGCGACTCGTCAGATAATGTTCCCGGCGTTCCCGGCGTCGGACCGAAAACCGCCCTCCCGCTGATCCAGAAATATAAGACGATCGAAAAGATTCTCGCGAACGTAGACGCAATTCCTCAGAAAGGTTTGCAGGAAAAGCTTCGAAATAATAAAGAGCTTGCCCTCCTTTCAAAAAAACTTGTTACTATCGACATCAATGTACCGATCAAAGCAGACCTTCACCATCTGAAGGCACAGGGTAAGGATGTCCCAGCGTTGATCAGACTCTACGAACAGTTGGAATTCAAAACATTTGCAAAACGGTTGAAGGAACAAGGTGTTGTCACAGCATTAACTGAAACAAAAATCGACACAAAGGATGAACCGACTGCCGAGTTGCAAAACATTAAGACATCCAAACATGAATATCGTATCATCAAAAAAGATGCGGAATATTTGAAACTGCTCGCCGAACTGAAAAAGGCAAAAGCATTCGTTTTTGACACTGAAACGACATCGACAGATGCTTTACGCGCCGAACTCGTCGGAATAGCTTTTTCCATCGTTCCGCAAGAAGCGTTTTATCTTCCAGTCATCGACAATCCTTTGGAAGAACAAAAAAGTGATCTGTTCTCTGAAAAAACGAAACCATCTCGTATAGGATTTCCAATTGAAAGAATCGTCAAGGATTTCAAACCGATTTTCGAGAATGAAAAGATCAAAAAATACGGCCAAAATGTGAAGTATGACTCCCTTGTTCTCTTCACAAAAGGCATTCACGTTGCCGGTGTTGCGTTCGATACGATGATCGCTGCGTATGTCCTTCGCTCGGATCGACAGCATTCACTGGATTCGCTCGCCGTAGAACATTTGAACTATCACATGGTCTCGTTCGACGAATTAACCAACGAAGGGAAAAAAGATATCCGTGATATCCCTGTGGAAGAAGTCGGGAATTACTCCGCAGAAGACGCCGACATCACCTTACAGTTAGTCGACATTCTGCATGACAAGATTTCATCGGGCGGACTGAAACCCTTGTGCAATGAGATCGAGTTTCCACTCGTGGAAGTGTTAACTCAAATGGAGATCAACGGCGTCAAAATCGATGTTCCCTTTCTGTCGAAATTCTCCGGCGAAATAGGATCGACACTCGACGATATCATTAAACAGATCTATTCACTTGCCGACGAGCAATTCAATATAAATTCAACACAGCAGCTTGCGAAGATTCTGTTTGAAAAACTGAAACTGCGATCCATCAAAAAGACCAAGACAGGATTCTCCACGGATGTTGCAGTCCTGGAAGCTCTGCGAAAAGAACATCCGATTGTAGAACAGTTGCTGGAATACCGGCAGTTGCAAAAGTTAAAATCAACATACGTAGATGCATTGCCAAAACTGATTAATCCTCACACCGGCAAAGTCCATACATCTTTCAATCAGACCGTTGCCGCCACCGGTAGATTGTCTAGTAGCGATCCCGGATTGCAGAATATACCTATCCGGACCGAACTTGGTCGGAAGATGCGTAAAGCATTTATTCCTTCCGATAAACAGTCACTGATCCTTTCTGCCGACTATTCACAGATTGAACTACGTATTATGGCGCACATTTCCGGCGATCAGGGTCTGCTGGAAGCATTCCACAATCATGAAGATATCCATGCTTCAACCGCTGCCAAAGTCTTCGGGATTAGTCAAAAGGATGTGACACGCGAGATGCGGCGAAAAGCGAAAGAAGTAAACTTCGGCATTATGTACGGTATCGGTCCGTTCGGATTGGCTTCCCGGCTGGATATTTCACAATCGGAAGCGAAAGAGATTATCCAAAAATACTTTGAACGGTTCCCCAAAGTGAATCAATACATCTCTAGTACTATTGCGTCAGCACATGCGAACGGATTTGTGGAAACGATCAAAGGCAGGCGTCGATACCTGACCGACATCAATAATAAAAATCAAAATATCCGTGCCAATGCTGAACGGCAGGCAATCAATATGCCCATCCAGGGAACTGCCGCAGATATGATCAAACTGGCCATGATCAATATTCATCGCGAATTGAAGGCGAAGGGACTCCGGAGCAAAATGATATTGCAGGTGCATGATGAACTGGTGTTTGATATCGTTAAAGATGAGGAACCAACAATTCGCGAACTCGTCGAAAAAGAGATGCGTGAAGCAATGCAGTTAAATGTGCCGATCGAAGTTGAAATTGGAGTCGGAAAGGATTGGCTGGAAGCGCATTGAGTGGATACTTTGGACTGTAAGCAAAACACCCAAATCTGTTTCCTCGATTTGGGTGTTTTTATTTTTAGACGATGGTATGCTTATCTTTTCTGCGGAAGAGCATTAATACTCCAAAAAGGATAATCGCTACCGGCCAATATTGTCGAATAGCTTCTTTTACATCACTAGGATAGAGATAACCTATTTCCGTCATCATGAATGCAATTCCAAGACCGCTAAAAATCACGGCAGGTATCAGAAGCTGGTAATCCCTGAAATTGAAGAGGTACAGCATGAAAAATGATAATCCAAAGGAGAGTAAGAATCCTGGCACGTAGATATATGCTGAATTTTCAATCAGATCATATTTCCCCAAGACAAGAAGCACTCCGGAAAAGAAACACAAACTGCCGAAAAACAGGGATTGACGGATATTCGACATGAACGATCGCAGGATCATCGCACCGCCATACCCTATCATTCCAAACAATACAAGCGACACGCCGTCCACATGGATGATGTGAAGTTGGCGAAGGAGTAATCCCACGCCGATCAGAACAAGAATAATTCCAAAAAAAGGAATCCGGTTGAATTGTTGTTTATCCATTATGACACCTTTGATTGATAAATATTGTCATAAGGCACAATAAGCGCAATTAGCACATATAACACTAACCCTGCACCAAACGATGCGAGACAGAGGATAACATATAACATCCGAATTAGGCTTGAATCGATTCCAAAATATTGAGCAAGGCCCCCGCATACTCCAAACAATTTTTTATCGATCATGGAGCGGCGGAATTGACGAAACGGCGGTGTTTGGAATGAATTCGTTTCTGTTGCTCCAGACGATTCCCCTGGTTGTGCTGTGTGTGTTGCAACTTCCGGCTGCGTTTGTCGATAATAGATGATTGCCATTCCGAGAATGATCAACAACACCGGAAGGATGTACTCAAAAGTATCTTCAATGAAATTAAAGAAGTGGAATACTTCCATGTTTGCCAGCAAGAGCAGTACACCGATAATTACCAAAACAATACCGAACCAATTACGCGGTGTTTCACTCTTTCGCGGCATCGATGTCGGTTCTTGTGTGGTGGGTGCTTCCTGAAAAATGTACGGCTTTTTCGGAACGATGAAGATTGCTGCAATATACAGCACAATCCCTGTCCCGCCAAAAAGGACCATTAAAACGAATAATATTCTGATAACGACTGGATCAACATCAAAATATTCCGCTAATCCTCCGCACACGCCCGCAAATACTTTGTTAGTCCGCGAGCGATAGAGTTTTTGGCTGTTCATATCTTCTCCTTTAAGTGACAACATTTGTTACGATATGAAGGACAATTAGTTGCGACAACGAATGATTTCATGTTCTGTTACAATAAATGAGACCGGGACATCCGTAGGCTCTATTGGAACCTCATCAACAATCTGGAAATCATATGCCAAAGCAATAACCGGTACCTGCATTGCGTGGAGAAAACGGTCATAAAAACCCGCTCCGAATCCTAATCTGTTCCCTTTCAGATCCACTGCAAGCGCCGGCACGATGATCGCCTGAAGATTCCTTACTGGAACCGGTCTGTACATTTTCGGTTCAAGGATGCCATACGCCCCTCCCACCAATTCACTCAGTGAAAAGAGCTCGGAGTGTTTCATTGTTTTTGTCGCCTTATCCGAAATAGGGACGATGACACGCTTCTTTTGTTTTACAAGCACCCGGATAAGTTCATGCGTATCGACTTCGTTGTTCTTGGAAGAAATGTAGGTGTGGACGGTATCAGCGCGGAAAAATTCCGGCAACGAAAGCAGCTGTTCCAAAATTAGTTTGGAGCGTTCACGTACTTCCGCTTTGGAGAGCGATTCTCGCTGTAGTTTCAATTGTTCACGCAGAGTTCGTTTGTTCACAGAGGTACGTCGTTAATATTCTGGCTTAAAAAAAAAGTCCCGCCGAAGCGGGACAAAGGTGCACCGGTCACCAGTTACACTTCCATGATCTCTTTTTCTTTTATGACAAGGAGAGTATCGATCTCTTTGGTATACTTGTCGGTATATTTTTGCACTTCCTGTTCACCGCGCTTTCGTTCATCTTCAGAGAAGTGCTCGTCTTTTTCGGATTTTTTGAGCAGTTCATTCTCGTCGCGGCGCACATTACGGATTGCGACCTTTCCTTCCTCACCGAACTTCTTCACCAGTTTGACAAGTTCCCTCCGCCGCTCTTCATTCAACATGGGAATCGGTACACGGACGATCTTACCGTCAATGCTCGGATTCAATCCCAAATTGGCGGCAATGATCCCTTTTTCAATAGGGTGCAGCATCCCCTGATCCCACGGCGTAACAGCAAGCATATGGGCATCGACGACGCTGATGGAACCAACCTGATTGATTGGCATTAGCGTTCCATAGGCATCGATCTTCACCGTGTCGAGTAATGCAGTCGTCGCTTTTCCCGTCCGTACTTTCACCAATTCATGACGGACACTTTCAACTGCCTTTTGCATTCGTGTTTCACAGCTTTTCAGAATATCTTTTAATTGCATAAAGTACCTCCAATAGAAGAATTTAGGCTAACGATGGGGCAGATTCAATCACGGTCGTGCCGACGTTCTCACCAAGGATAAGGTTCAACAAGTTATTCTTAATATTCATATTGAATACGCCGATCGGTAACTTATTCTCCTTGCAGAGCGTTATTGCCGTCATATCCATCACTTTAAGGTTCCGCTTAAATACATCATCATAATTGATCAACGGGAAATGTTTCGCTCCCGGATTCTTTTCCGGATCGGAGTCATAGATCCCATCAACTCGCGTACCTTTGATGATGATCCCTGCTTCAATCTCGATCCCGCGCAGCACGGCAGCAGTATCTGTTGTAAAATACGGATTTCCTGTTCCTGCTGCAAAAATTACGATACGGTTTTTTTCCAGGTGCCGGACTGCCCGGCGGCGGATATATGGTTCTGCAATACGAGCCATATCAATGGCCGTTTGGCAGCGGGTATACATTCCATGGTGTTCCAGGGTGTTTTGCAGCGCCAGCGCGTTGATCACCGTCGCAAGCATCCCCATATGGTCGCCTGTCACTTTATCGATGCCGTCGGAAGAATTCTCAATCCCCCGATAGATATTTCCCCCGCCAATCACAATACCGACCTGCACTCCGAGATCGTAGATTTTTCTAATCTCTTCAGCATATTGACTGAGGATCTTCGGATCGATACCGTAGTCCAAATCGCCCATGAGTGCTTCGCCGCTTAGTTTTAAAAGTATGCGCTTATATTTCGCAGTAGCCATATGTTGCTCCTAATAAAAAGAAAGGTCTCAATTGAGACCTTTCGGATATTAATTCATCGATTCGCCAAGCTGGAATCTCTTGAACTGTTTCACTGAAACATTCGGAGAGAGGAGATCTTTCACCATCTTCCCTGCATCCTTAATGAAACTTTGTTCCAATAAGACCACTTCCTGGTAATACTTTTCCAGACGTCCATTCGCAATCTTATCTGCGATTTGATCGGGTTTCCCCTCATTCTTTGCCTGTGTCCGGTAAATCTCAAGTTCCTTGTCAACTAATTCTTTGTTGACGTTATCTCGAGATACGACGATCGGACTCATTGCGGCAACTTGCATAGCAATATCGCGGGCAATAGTCTTGTTGGACGGATTGAGTTCAGCACCGAGTTCGACGATGACGCCGATCTTTGCGCCCATGTGCACGTACTGTTCAAGGAACCCGCCTTCTGAACGTAAGCTAAGGAGACGGCGGATCTCTATCTTCTCGCCGACCTTTCCAATTAATTCAGAAAGAGCATCCGACACAGTCTTGCCGTTCGGATGCGGAAGTGCATGCAATTCCTCCACCGTTGCCGGAGATTTGTCGAATGCAATCTGTGCAACCGACTGAGCAAAGGAGGTGAAATCCTCGCCGCGAGCGACAAAATCAGTCTCGCAGTTGATTTCCACCATTACTCCGCGTTTGCCGTCATCAGAGATTTTAGCAACGATTGTTCCTTCATTAGCCGTTTTATCGGCACGCTTTGCTGCAGTGGCTGCTCCTTTTTTGCGGAGCACTTCGATTGCCAACTCCATGTTGCCGTTGGTTTCATCAAGTGCCTTTTTGCAGTCCATCATTCCCGCGCCTGTTTTATCGCGCAGCTGTTTTACTAATTCACTGGTAACTGCCATAATTATGCTTTGTCCGTTTCTTG
>JBAYJG010000096.1:0-10234 GCA_041665225.1 Bacteroidota bacterium | reverse complement strand
ACCGTTTCTTTTGCCGTTTTGCTGATATCGGACGTGAGCTCTCTGTCCGTTCCGGTCAGTGAAGAGCTTTGCAGCAGTGCCTGGCTATCCACACTGATACTGCTCAGGTTGCTCCCGATCTCATCATGCAGGTCGCTGGAAATATTGAATCGTATCCGTTCGATCTTAATCAATTGGCGCACTCTATAATTATACAGAACAACGACTGCCGATAAAAAAGTAACCACGACGATCACCTTGAACCACCACGACATCCACCATGCGGGAAGGATAACGATCTTTAGCACGGTCGGCTCGCCCCACGTTCCGTCCGCATTATTCGCTTTCACAGAGAAATAGTACTTCCCCTGAGCGATGTTTGTATAATACGCTGTTCTTCGGGTTTCGGCATTGACCCAATGCGGATCCACACCTTTCAGCATGTATGCAAATTGGTGCTTTTGCAGCGGTGCAAGATCCAGAACGATAAATTCGATGGAGAAAAAATTCTGGTCGTACCGGAGTTCGATCTCTTTTTCCGCATCACGGGATTGCTGCAGCGGAGTTTCCTTATCGAAGATCTTAAAGGACGTAATAGCCGTATGCGGTGCAGCTGTATCGATCCTGATGGAATCAGGGTGAAATGCAACGAACCCGTTCAACCCGCCGAAGTACATCACCCCCTTCGTATTTTTGAAACTGGACCGCCAATTAAACTGGTTATGGACAAGACCGTCTGCCTCATCATAGACACGGAAAGTTTCTGTCGCAGGATCGAACTTTGCCAGTCCGTTCATCGTGCTGATCCACAAACAACCACGGGAATCCTCTTGAATACCGAACACTACATCGTTCGGCAATCCATTAAGAATAGAGTATTGCTGAAACTGCTCCGTGGATTTATCGAATTTGTTAAAACCGTTGCTGTGTGTTCCGATCCATATGAAACCGTGCGAATCTTCGGTGATTGTGGTAACTTTGCTGGAACTGATACTGTGGGGATCCTTATCATCCGGCATGTACTGTTTCAATTTCTTTTTTGACGGGTCGTACCGAAAGAGCCCGTCCAGCCATGTGCCGATCCAAATAGTTCCTTCGCGATCTTCGAACAGTGCATTTGGCGAATATGTTTCGGGAAGTGAATCGGATCCTTTGGTAATTTCCGGATGATAGGAATGAAAAACTCCGCGCAGCCGGTCAAAGAGCTGCAATCCATCATTGGTAGCGACAAGGAAATCCCCGTTCCGCGTTTCCAGCATCTGCTGCACCCAGTCGGAGCGAAGACTCGTATTGTTGTTCGACTGATGCCGGTACTGTTTGAATGTTTTCGTTGCGGGAAGAAACTTGTTCAATCCGGCATTCATCGTGGCGATCCACATTGTACCAGAGCGGTCTCCATAAATAGACGTAACGACGTTTCCGCTGAGCGAACTCGGGCTCGCGGGATTATAGGAAAAGTGCTCTACCTTTTTTGTGGCAACGGGAATCCGGTCAAATCCTCCGCCCGCCAATCCTACCCAGATAGTGTTCTTGTCATCCTCATAGAGACTGCTGACAACTCTTCCGCTGATACTCGTGCTGCGCAGAGGAAGATGCCTGTACTGATAGAACGGCTGGGTGACAGGCAGTTTTGCGATCCCATCTTCTGTGCCGAACCACATGTTTTGCTTTCGGTCTTCATAAATCCAACGGATACGGTCCGACACAATGGATGTGGCGTTATCATTTTCACGGCGGATATGCATACTGTGAAAGTTCGGAGTGCCGATATATTCGAGGAGAAAAAGTCCGAGATAATCGTAGGTGCCCACCCAAAGTCTTCCGCTCCGGTCCTTCACAATCTGACTAACCGGCGTTTTCAAGAACGAAGCCTGTTGGGGAGGTAATTCCGGCAGCGGCAACCAGGTTCGCGAATTCAGATCAAAACGATGCACACCGGATTGTGCGCCGATCCATAATTGCGAATCGCCGTCAAACATAACGGTGAGGATATTCTTATCGGCTGCGGACAGTTGTTCGTTCGTGTGAAAAGGATACTGTCTGATCAATCCTGTAGCAGGATCGAATTCCAGCAATCCTGCATCGGCTGTACCGATCCACAGATGTCCGGCGCGGTCCTCCGCAATACTGGTGACATTGTCCGAAGGAAATGGATAGTCCCGCGGTGGATTTTTCCGATAGGAACTGTGTCCGCTCTTGTTCCGATTCACCCTGTTCAAACCGCCGTTGACAGTACCGTACCACACATTCCCTTTGCTATCCGCAAACATGCATTGCACATAGGCATCGTCATGCCGGAGAGTATCGAGGCGCGAAAAAAATTCCATGTGCGGATCGAATGCGCACACTCCTTTTCCCCACGTGCCGATGAGCAGTGTGCCGTCCGGGCTTTCCAGAAGGGCGTTCACATAATTTTCCGGGAGGGAGTTCTTATCGGAAGGATGATACTTGAAGTGTTTGAACGACTGTCCGTCGTACCGGTTTAATCCGTCCTTCGTAGCGACCCACAAAAATCCATCCTTCGTCTGCAGGATGTTGTTGACGGAATTATTGGAAAGACCATTCTCAATAGTAAAGCGCTCAAAGATCATTGAACGGTCCTGCGCCTGCACCGGCAGGCACACACCGAGCATGATCATTGCACTTGCAACTATTGAACGGAAGTTCATTCGGAAACCTGAAGAATACAGTTGATGTTCACGATAATTTTCTCACGCAACGACGTAATTCAATATATGTACGCTGCTGAAACATAACTGCCTGCCAGCAGTGTAATGTACTGTAATTTTTGTTATGAACAGAGCCTGTTATAGCATCCGAATATAAATTTTTACTGCTGGTTCAATTCGTTACTCTTTCCAATCGTCCGTTCTAAACGATGGAGATGGAAGGTCTTCTTTATTAAACAATGTACCGTACACAACATTTCCCCATCCGTACCGAACCGCAACCGGATGTTTCACGTCGGCAGAATACACCAACAGCATGTTCTTGCGAACAATTACTGATGCATCGGTGAACACACTATCAGCGCCGGCGATCTGGAAATAATTCCCGCCATTGTGCAGTTTCACTTTCAGTCCGTCCGCATAGTTGAATGAGAGGATCATGGTATCTGCTGAAACAGTGTGCGACGTATACAATGGACCGGACACTGTGATTTTCTTTCCATACTCATTTTTTAACGCCCAGCGAGCAAGACGTTCACCGACGCTTTTCTTATCGACGGGATGGACATCTGCAGAATCACCGATATCGAGTGTTACTGCCATGCCTGTTTTCGGCACGGAAAGTGCTTGGAACTGCGCTTCTCTCAACCGCTGCGATTGTGTCCGCGCTCCATATTGGAACGGGGCAATCTGTACATAATAGAACGGAAAATCGTTCTTCCACTCTTCGCGCCAGCCTTTAATCATCAGCGGGAAGAGTGTCTTATACGCTTCGGGATTCCCGGTATTCGTCTCCCCTTGATACCAAAGGACTCCACGAATGGAGTACGGAATCAGCGGAGCGATCATTCCATTATAGAGTGATGTTGGAACGTTCGACGCTATTTCGATGCCGGAAGTAGGACGCTGTTCAAATTCATTTTTGCTGCTTTCAAAGAGATACAGTTTATTATCCCTGAATTCTGCCGCAATAGAATACTTCCAGTCTCCGGCCAGGCTCAATTGTTCATCACTGTTTTTCGGATGGATATTCATTTCACCGGGCAAACCGTAGATACCGCCGCCGCCGATAACATCAATCACACGAACTGCAATCGTAACGAGAGAATCTATTACGGTACCAGCGGGGACAGTATAAACTCTTTTCTTGTTCCAACCAGAGCCCGTATCAATCGCACCGACCTTTACTCCGTTCACATACGTCACATCATAGTCATCGATCGGTCCAAGCTCAAGAACTAATTCCTTTCCTCTCCAAGCATTCGAAAGCTCAACTGTTTTTCTAAACCACAGTACGCCGTTATAATTACCGATGATATCTTCCCACAATGTCGGAAGCGTCATCACTTTCCACGCGCTATCGTTATAATTTTTCCGTGCAATCATCGAGTCGTTCAGAATCACCGATCTCCAGTCAGCATTTGTCCGTTGTTGCTCGACATTCACAATCGCGTGAGAAGAAAGCCACTTCATATACTGTTCATTGTCTGATTTTCCCCTGGCAAAGGTTTCGGCAAAATTTTTATAGTCAGGATGTTCGGAAATATGTTTCATCCCGGTCCACGCTTCCACCGGAGTTCCGCCCCAGGAGGCCTGGATCAGACCGACCGGCACCTTCAATTCCTGATGGATCTTCTTTCCGAAGAAATATCCTACTGCGCTAAACGGTCCAACCGTGTTCGGCGAACATTCCTGCCATGTGCCCCCGATATTGTATTGCGGTACTGCATCAATGTGGCGCGTGACATGAAAGATTCTGATCTTTGGATAATTTGCCTGTTGGAGCCCGTTTAATGTTGAATCCGCCACCGGCCATCCTTCCACCGGCATATCCATATTGGATTGACCCGAACAGATCCACACTTCGCCGATCAAAACATTTTGGAGCTTTATGGTCGAAGATCCGTCGCTGACAACAATACTGAACGGACCGCCTGCTTTCGGAGTGGCCAGCTGTGCACTCCATGAGCTGTCCGCCTGTATTTTTGCAGCTGCTTTCTTTCCCCACGAAGCCTTCAAAGTGATGCTTGCACCGGGAGCTCCTTTTCCCCACACAGTCGCTTTGCTTTTCTGTTGCAGCACCATGTTGTTCTGGAATATCGGAGCTACTTGCAATGCAGTGGATTGCGCTGCCAGATTCAACACAACAATCAAAGAAAGGGTACAGAAAACAATACTTCGATAAAAAAAAGTTCTATTACTAATGCCGTGATCGGGAGTATTCATGAGAGTATTTTAATTGGTAAAGAAATAGGAATATGAATTGTAATACAAAACAGTATGGACATTCTAAAGTATTCAATTTGGATGATTTATTTTACTGTTTTCTCTACTGACGAACAATCACACGTACATGGTATCTTACTAAAGAGACTGGTAAACCAAGTATTTTACTTTGATTTTTTCTCAGTTTTTGTTATTTTACTTGACCAATTGGTGATAATCGTATTGATTTTAACGCGATAATGAAAGTTGGCGGGGTAGCTCCCCGTAAAAAACACGGGGCAGGCAGTCCCTAAGGGACTTCGCTATCGCTGAAAAATAAAAAAATAGTTTGGCGGGGTAGCTCAGCCGGTTAGAGCGTCGGAATCATAATCCGTAGGTCGTGGGTTCGAGTCCCTCCCCCGCTACAAAAAAGGAAAACCTGAGCTTGTCTCGGGTTTTTCTGTTTTTAAATCAACTGGAAGACGATAACTCGAATCGAGTCCTCACGACTTCTATTTCAATTCATCAATGCCTTCATTGCTTGCCAGGAAACCAGAGCGCCATCCAGCATCGCAATCCACGCAAAAATTATTTTCGTTGTGCGTACCGATATCCATTGTGAAAGGTACGGACCAAGCCTTCCGCCCCACAGCACACCAAATATGGTGAAAATAGCCATGTCCCATGGCACACCGCCGAAATAGAATCCATGAACGAGTGCCAGTATTATCGAGTTGATCGACAGTAAAACAACACCGAGTCCGATCGCATAAGTGGAGCGAAGTCCGTACACAAGCATACAGAAAGCTGCAATAATCTCCCCTTCGCCAATTGCGACCCAGCCGGTAACCAATCCGCCGAGAATGGAAATGAAGAAAACAGGGAGTGCTGCTTTTTCTGGAAGTGTTTCCAGTGAACCTCTTCTGTCGATGGTGATAAGTGTTAAAACACCCGCCAACAATGACACCGGACCGAAGAGGCTTTTCACAACCATTCCATTCGGGTGCAGCATGAAGGTAGAAACCGCTGTGCCGATGATGAGAGAAGGAACTGTCCATTTCAGCAGCCCAAGCGGAACTTCACCGCGATGCAGCCATCCTATTGCACCGCTCGTCATGCCCGCCGCCTGTGTTACAAATGCAAGTTTAAGCGCAGCGATGGGGCTGATGTGATATCCGAAAATAAGCACGGGGATAAACACCAATCCTCCGCCGATGGCTGTGATGTTACCGATAAATGAGCCGGCAACGCCCACTAACACCAACGGCCAGTGTTTCGCTGCAAGCCCGACCGGATCTGGGAAGACGAAGAGGAAAACAATCAGCCAGAGCAGTGTGAACAGAATCATTCCTGTTGTCACGTAGCGAAAAGGTGCTGCCGATGTACTATGATCGTTCATTGAAGTAATTTAAGTGAGTTCCCTGATCAATTCCATCCAAACCGATTCACCTCTTCATGTTCGGGAGATCAGTTTGATCTGATTTGATATTCGAAATCTGACTGAACTCAGGCATTTCATAGTGAACCCGTCAGTATTCACATTAAAAAAGGAATCGTTGTCAGGCTTCAATACAAGAGACTCTTTTATTCGATATGTCTCAAAGCCCCACCGATCCGGATTCCCGGAAACCGATGCATTCCACGTATGTTTGAATTGTCCCGGCAACTTCATGAGGCCAAGATCTTTCAAAGCAAATAAATAGAAATCTCCTGATCCCAGCGGAGCCGATTTTGCCAAAGGAAGGTCTTTCCCAAGATCTCCATTGACGATGATGAACGCTTGATAATAATTTTCCGCAACATTCTGATGATCAACAACAATATTCCACTTCCGCTTGCCGTGAAGAATTGACGTTGTGAGCCTGCCAACGGATGCCAAACTGGCTCCGACAAAAAAAGGTCCCAGGTCGCCAAATAATTGGCCCAATATTCCTTTGTAATATCGAATGAATTTGTTTTCTGTATACGACGGTATGTCTCCGAATATTTCCGCACCGCCGTATCCGACAAAATGGTGCGGCCGTTCGTTTCCCTGCTCGCTTTCTGCTAAAATAATGTCGCATGGA
Organism: Bacteroidota bacterium; assembly: GCA_041665225.1. Taxonomy (GTDB): domain Bacteria; phylum Bacteroidota; class Ignavibacteria; order UBA10030; family UBA8401; genus UBA8401. The sequence goes on along the minus strand of JBAYJG010000096.1, from coordinate 3,315 downwards.
ACCGTCGCGTTTGCCGTGATTGATGAAACAAAGACCTTGATTGCATCTTCAATCTCATCGGGCATTCCCAATGTCTTGCCGATGAGATCGGCAGATCCTTTCCTCAAAAAACCAAGCGTCATATCATGCAGATCGATCCCTGAGTCGCAGCACCCTTCAAGCACACTGTTAAATGTTCCGGAACCGCCGGCGGAAATCAATACACGCGTCCCATTCTGAATGCATTCGCGTGTCTTTTTTCGGGCATCGGCATGGCTTTCAACAGTGAAGAGCGACACATTCGTAAACCCATGGGTGTTGAACAGAGGGACGATATGTTTGACTTTCCCCCAATCAGAAATAGATCCCGAAATGGTCGTGGCAATAACATCAATCTTTTGATTATTCATGGTTGATCCCCTTTCCAACGGTTGTCTGTATAAAATCCAGAGAAGAGGATTTCAATTCATCCGGTGTGAGCTCACCGTTAAGCATGAGCGTTGGAACTTTAAAATCAGAACGGATTACCTGGAACACTTGCTGGTACGCATTCCGGAGTTTGGCCAACTTCTCATTGGTTTCATGGACTTGTGTTGTTTCTCCTCTTTTTTGTATTCGAGCCAGGGCGGTTGCTGGGTCGACATCGATAAAAATGACGAGATCGGGTAAAGTAAGATGGGTCAGCTTCATTTTTTTTAAAGCGGAAAGCTCCGGGAAATCGGTGTAGATTTGGTCATTCCGTGCAATGTCGTTGTCATCAGCAGTAAGAATCTTTATCGCTTTTATGCACACGGATTGATTGAACAACTCTTCTTTGTAAAGAATTGCCCAGGCTGTCAGATTAAGAACGGGCGATCCGTCAAACACGACAATATCTGCACGGTACCATCGCGTAATGTCTCTCAGCAGATAATCTCTGAGTAACAGTTCCGTGAGTTTGGGAATTTTGTAGAACGCCAGCGATGTGGCCTGTTTTGAATATCTTCCGAGCATTTCCCGAATATGTTCCGGAACAAGCGGTTGTGTCGGCGTCAACTGTTGCTCTTTATACATTTGAAGAGTGTCGGTCATCAATGCAACGCTTCGATCCACAGATAGTACTTTCGATAACTCTCTCGACAATGTGCTTTTTCCTGAACCGTCGATTCCCAGAACCGCAATGGACCATGGACGCGTTGTCGTTCGCCGGCGTCGTTTCTTTTGTGCGATGACCTCATTCTGCGAAAGTTCAAGAAGGATTTCTTTCAGGTGAAGGGTGATCTCTCTCGAGGATTCATGGAAGATCTGGGGCGGACCGATCAGGACATTATTCCAGAACGGTATTGGGATAAAGGTACTTTTGGGAAACGATCGTTCGGGACCTGACAGGAAAATAGGCACAACGGGAATCTCACGGTACCGCTCAGCAATTTTGCCGATGGCACTTTTAAATGAAAGGATTTCACCGGGAGATCCTCTTGTCCCTTCCGGGAAGATGATAATATTGTGTCCTCGCTCTATTTGTTGATTGATTTTCAAGAGGAAATCTCTCTGAGAATCGAAAGCCCCGCGAGTTACCCAAATCGGGCTGAAGAGATAGTTCACCAGGGAGAAAAGTATTTTTGATTTCGAAAAATATTCTTCCGCCGCGACGGGATGTGTCAGTGGAATCTGTTTCAACGGCAGACAATGAAAGAGCAACAGTATATCAAGATGGCTGTTGTGATTGGCTATAATGATAAATCTGTTCAGGTGAAAAATATTCTCTTGTGCGAAGATATTAATGCCCAGTAAGAACTTAACGAAGGGGCGGAGAATGAAGAGATGAATGCCTATTTTCAACAGAGAAAATATCATCTATCTACTACAAGAGAAAATATCGTATATAATGAAAAATAATAGGACTGACATACACAACCGATTTTACACTGTCAATAATAAACCCGCGTCCCGGCCTCATGTCAACCTGGTGAATGCCAAGATCCGTTTCGAAATATTTTATTGTATGTGTCCCAATCAGAGCCAGGGCTGGTGTCAGAAGCCCAAGCACTACACTATGCAGTACCGGAATCTTGGTCCAGTCAATCATCAGGTACGACAGGAAAACCGTAAACGGAATCGCGATAAGATACTTCAACATGGTACTCTTCAGCACAGAACTGTTACGCTTTTCGACGAACAACGAGACAGCGTCGCACAGTGCGATGTTCAGGATGAGCGTGCCCGCGATCCAGGAAGAATATAGTGACAGGTAAGCGAGATGACCAGTGCAGAAGACAAAAAGCAATAGCCCGAAATCAATTACCCCGATTGAGTAGACTGCCCCCTCGCTCTTGCTGTCAGTGAGAGAGATCAGGAAAGGTATAACCAAAAAGCTGTACACTGGAATGGTGATGATGAACATCGTATACCAGTCCGTACGTATAAAATGCATCATAAACGGAATTGACAGGTATGCGGCAAGAATACCCAACCTGTCTTGAATGCGAAGGTCCACGAGAGAGAAATATTCGCGCAGGATGATGAAACAAAGAATTCCCCACCCCCATGCAGCTACAGAGAAGGAAGAGATCTCCTGCACCACAAAGAGCAGAAAGAATACCCAGGTATAATTGAGAGAACTCGGGAGAATAGAATGCAGCGTCTTGTGCCTTCTCAGAAAGGCTACCAAGAGAAGTATGCTGAACACACCGATCATGGCAATCAACGGTGGGTTCTGGGATAAATATGTACTTGCAAAGTTGATCGTGAGCCCTCATTGGTGAACGAGGTACGGGGTGACACAGAAATTATTTTATATCTGCAAATTGACCCGCGACGATAGATACGTATTGCTTGTTAAAAAAGAACCGCTAAGCGTCTCACAGTCTTTATAGCGACAGACCCACTACCCCGATACAACCTTTTTTCCTGCACATGATTTTTAATGTAGACGAAAACACATGGAAAATCAACTTCAATTGAAACAGAATATCAGCACCACTTGATTGTGCCGGGAGTTGAAGTGACGCTCAATCCCAAAGTGCAAATGAAAACAGCCGGCTGTAATGCCGGCTGTTTTATTTCAATCATTTACTTTCCAAAAACTGTATTCTTCCATCGGAGAATGAGCCAAACTAGTGCTGTTTCTAAAAATTGGTATTGCGTTTTTTAAAATAGTCACGCTGAGCGACGTCCCGACCATGTTCCGCTTTAAGAATCCCGCCCCGTGCGGAATCCAAAAAGCTGGACTTCGACCCGTCCAAAAAGTCGGACTCGCCAGTGGCAAAGCCATCCCTTTGGGACATGACAGTCGGGACGGAGACGAAGCGTCTGAGAAATAATTACAAGATTACTTTTTGGAAATGGCACTAGTTT
>JBAYJG010000095.1:0-10250 GCA_041665225.1 Bacteroidota bacterium | reverse complement strand
GAACCGGTGGCGGTGCTTGCCGATGCGGCTCGTCCTGAATAACGGACTTTCTGTGATAAAAGCACCGTTTCGCGAAGTCTGTCTGCCAGAAAATTCCACGCGCCCATGTTCTTCGATTCCTCCTGCAGCCAGACAATGTCCGGCGCTTGACGGTATTTCTCGAAAACTCCCTTCAATTCTTTTTCCGGATACGGATAGAATTGTTCGACTCGAACTAAAGCGACATTGTCGACCTTGCTGTCATGCTTCATCTGCAGTGCATCATAATACACTTTTGCGGAGCACAACACCACGCGATTGACCTTTGCCGGATCCGCAGCTGCGTCGTCGATCACCAGCTGGAATTTCCCTTCGGTGAATTCGGCAGACGACGAAACCACCGACGGATGGCGCAACAGACTCTTCGGCGTCATCATAATGAGCGGTTTGCGTTTTGCGTCGCGCATCTGCCGGCGGAGCACATGGAAGTATTGTGCCGGCGTCGAAAGATTGCAAACTTGAATATTATCTTCCGCGCAGAGCTGCAGATATCGTTCAAGACGGGCACTCGAATGTTCCGGTCCCTGCCCTTCATATCCATGCGGCAGCAAGAGGACCAGATCGCACGGCTGCTGCCATTTCGCTTCGGATGCAGCGATGAACTGATCGATGATCACCTGCGCGCCGTTGGCAAAATCGCCGAACTGTGCTTCCCATATTACCAGTGAGAGCGGATCGGAAACACTGTAACCGAATTCGTATCCAAGAATGGCGAATTCAGAGAGCAAGCTGTCAAAAACATACACCTTCCCTTGTCCATCGCGGATATGCTGCAGTGGAACAAACTCCTCGGCGGAGTTTGCATCATACAGAATTGCATGACGATGGCTGAATGTACCGCGGCCGACATCTTCACCGCTCAAACGGATATCATTCCCTTCGTGCACCAGTGTTCCGAAGGCGAGCGCTTCGGCAAATCCCCAATCGATCTTCGTATCGCCGTTAAAATTCCGGCGCGACTCCATCATCTTCATCAATTTTGCGTTGACGGTGAATTCGTCCGGAACGGAGCCAAGCCGTTCAGCAACGAAGCGAAGGGTATCAAACGACACTTTTGTTTCTTTAAACGGCTGCATCGCCTCGATCTGCTCTTGTGTTACCGCAAGAGCGACTTCCGCTTTCATGTGCATTTCGCGCTTGTGCGACGCTTCATGAGCGCGTTCATATCGTTCTTTGGATTCGCGCTGGATCTGCTCGTATTCTTCGCGCGTCAATTCCTTGTCCAGGATCAGCCGTTCGCCATAGATATGATGCACTGTCGGATGCGATTTGATCTTTTTATAGAGCAGCGGCTGCGTGTAGCTTGGCTCGTCTCCCTCGTTATGACCGTACTTCCGGAAACAGAACATGTCGATGACGACATCTTTTTTAAATTCATTTCGATATGCTACTGCAAGAGCAGCAACACGCGCGCACGCTTCGGGATTATCGCCGTTCACATGGAAGATCGGCGCCTGCACCATTTTCGCAACGTCCGTGCAATACGGCGTGGATCGTGCGTCATCCGGCGACGTGGTAAAACCGATCTGGTTATTGATGATCACATGGATCGTTCCGCCGGTGCGATATCCTTTTAACTGGGAAAGATTGAGCGTTTCTGCAACAATTCCCTGTCCGGCAAATGCTGCATCACCGTGCACCAGAATCGGAATTGCTTTTGCTCGTTCCGTATCTCTCACACGGTCCTGCATAGCGCGCACCATACCTTCGACAACCGGATTTACCGCTTCCAGATGGCTTGGATTGGGTGCGACTTCAACGATAATCTCTTTGCCGTTGAGTGTTTTATGAACACCATGCGCACCAAGATGATATTTCACATCACCAGAACCCTGGATCGAATTTGGGTCAACATTCCCTTCGAATTCCGAGAAGATCTTCGCCAACGATTTGCCGATAGTGTTCGCAAGAACATTCAGACGTCCGCGGTGCGCCATACCGATCACTGCGCGTTCTCCGCCATGATCAGCCAGTTCATCCAGCACCACATCCAGGATCGTCATAAACGATTCGGCACCTTCGAGTGAGAAACGCTTGTGGCCGATGAATTTCGTGTGGATATAATTTTCGAATCCTTCAGCATGGATCAATTTCTTCAGCAGTTGAATCTTCCGTTCGCGTGGAAGCGGCGGACGGTTCCGCGACGGTTCCATCTTCTGAATAAGCCATTTCTTCTGCTCGGGATCTTGAATGTTCATGAATTCAACGCCGATGGAGCCGCAATATGTTGCATACAGAATGTCAAGAATATCGCGCAGTGTCGCTTTTGAATATCCTTCTTTATTGGAGAAAAGGAATTCGCGGTCAAGATCCCACACTGTCAATCCATAATAACTCGGATCAAGTTCCGGATGGTTTTTGGGTTCATCTACAAGTGGATCGAGATGCGCAATCAAATGTCCGCGCACGCGGTAGGCATTCACCAGTTGTTGAACGCGCGCCTGTTTCTCAATAATTTCCTGATTCGATCCGCCGCCGATACCGATCGAGGTAACGTCGCTTTCCCATTTCACCGACGTGAACGGAATGCGCAGGTCGGCATACAGATCGTCATAGAACTTTTCTTCTCCGTTCAACAACGTATGGATATATTGTAAAAATTGTCCCGATTCCGCTCCCTGAATAACGCGATGATCGTACGTGCAGGTAATATTCATCACTTTACTGACGCCGAGTGCAGAAAGTGTCTGCGGAGACATTCCCTGGTGTGCCGCATCATACCCAATAGCACCAGTAGCAATAATCGACCCTTGTCCCGGCATCAACCGCGGCACCGAGGAAACAGTTCCGACCGTGCCGGGATTTGTCAATGTGATGGAGGTCGATTGAAAATCGGATGGATCGAGCGCCGCTTTGCGAGCTTTGTCAATAATGGAATCATAGGCAGACAGGAATTCAGCAAAGTTCATCTTCTCCGCATCTTTGATGTTTGGAACGAGCAGCGAGCGGGACCCGTCCTTCCGGGTCATATCTACAGCAATGCCGATGTTGATCTGGGTTTTTTCGTCTTTGTATGCTTGACCTTCCACACGTGTAAATGACGCGTTGATGTTGGGGTATTTTTTCAGCGCCTTTACGATTGCCCATGCAATGATGTGAGTGTACGAAACTTTCCCACGCGATCGGGAGCCGAGATATTTGTTCAATAACGAGCGGTTCTCATCCAGCACTTTTACCGGAACTACGCGGAGCGAAGTCGCCGTCGGCAGCGACAGCGATGCTTCCATGTTGTCCACAATCTTGCCGGCAACGCCACTGATAGCGGAGAGCTGTTTGTGCACTGCGGCCAGTGACGGCATTGCTTTCGCCGTCTGTGGTGATACTGATTTAACCGAAGTGGGCTCCACTTTTATTTCATGCGACCCGTTTGCCGGAACCGCTTTTTTTGTTTCTGATTTTTTCGGGAGATCGATCGATCCGGAGGCGACCACTTCGGCGAAGAGTTGCTGCCATGTTTCGTTCACTGAATTCGGATCATCGATATATTGCTGCAGCACATCCCACACATAACTCGTGTTCGGGCCGAAGGATTCTAACACTTGTTCAAATTTTTCCGAAATACTATTTGCTGACATACCAACTTTCTAAATTACTATTGATGGGGCCGCTTGAAATTCTATTATCCTTTTGTTCTTTCGATCCCGACGAAATCGGGAGAGAAATCTCTGAGAACGATGTAGTCAAACAACATGAGTCTACGTTGTCCCAAACGAATGGGACTTCTCAGCAAGACAATGATGTAAGGATTATCAGGAGGCTTTTATACTATATCCGTCTAAAATATACGATTTTCTACGAATTAACGAAAGCCTCGAAACCGCATAAAAAAAGCACAATTGTCTCACGCAATCGTGCTTTTCAATGAGCCGTTGAAAGAATTTTTAACTTCGCAACAACTTCTTATAATGGATCCGGTGCGGCTGGCTGGCATCAATCCCCAGTTTTTTCTTCCGGAACTCTTCGTATTCAGAATAGTTACCATCGAACCACTGCACCTGGCTCTCCCCTTCGAACGCAAGAATGTGTGTTGCCACACGGTCCAGGAACCAGCGATCATGGGAAATCACAACGGCACAGCCGGCAAATTCTGCCAATGCTTCTTCCAATGCTCGAAGCGTGTTCACGTCCAGATCGTTAGTCGGTTCGTCCAACAGCAGTACGTTCGCTTCCTGTTTCATCGTCTTTGCAAGGTGCACACGGTTGCGCTCGCCGCCGGAGAGTTGTCCAACCAATTTCTGCTGATCGCCGCCGGTGAAATTGAACCGGGCAACGTACGCGCGTGAATTCACTTCCCGCGTTCCAAAACGGAGAATCTCTTCACCGCCGGAGATCTCTTCCCAGATATTCTTATTGGGATCAAGCGGACGGTTTTGATCAACATACGCAAGCTTTACCGTTTCACCGATCGTGATCACACCCGAATCCGGTTTTTCCTGTCCGGTAATCATACGAAAGAGTGTCGTCTTACCTGCACCGTTCGGTCCAATAACGCCGATAATACCGCCGGGAGGAAGATTGAAATTCATATTCTCATACAGCAGATTGTCGCCGAACCCTTTGGCGACATTTTCCGCATTAATGACAACATCGCCCAGTCGCGGTCCCTTCGGAATGAAAATTTCGATCTCTTCATTCCGCTTTTCATGTTCTTCCGACAACATCTGTTCATACGATGTGATACGCGCTTTGCTCTTCGCGTGACGTCCTTTCGGATTCATTCGCACCCATTCCAGCTCTTTCTTCAGCACCTTCTGGCGTTTGGATTCCTGCTTCTCTTCCACTTCCAGACGTTTCGATTTCTGCTCAAGCCAGGACGAATAATTCCCTTCGAACGGAATTCCTTCGCCTCGATCTAACTCCAAAATCCATCCGGCAACGTTGTCCAAAAAATACCGATCGTGCGTTACGGCAAGAACTGTTCCTTTATATTGAGCGAGATGCATTTCCAGCCATGCAACGGATTCGGCATCCAAATGGTTCGTCGGTTCGTCCAACAGCAGCACATCCGGTTCTTGCAGCAGCAGACGGCAGAGTGCAACGCGGCGACGTTCGCCTCCGGAAAGGATTTTTACCGAGGTATCTCCCGGAGGGCAACGGAGTGCATCCATCGCCTGTTCCAGTTTGCTGTCCAGATCCCATGCCCCGATCTGTTCGATCTTTTCCTGCAGAGCACCCTGCTTTTCAAGCAGCTTGTCAAAATCTGCATCCGGTTCGGCGAATTTCGCATTGATCGCTTCATATTCCTTTAGAAGATTCACCGTATCTTGTACGCCTTCTTCCACGATCTCTTTCACTGTTTTTTCCTGATTCAGTTCCGGCTCCTGCGACAGGTAACCAAACGTAATTCCTTTTTGCGATTGTATCGTTCCGAGATAATCAGTATCCACCCCTGCTATAATTTTCAACAGCGTCGATTTCCCCGCGCCGTTCAGACCGAGCACGCCGATTTTTGCACCGTAATAAAATGATAGATAAATATCCTTCAACACCTGCTTATTTGGCTTGTGTACTTTGCCAACACCCACCATGGAAAAAATAATCTTTGTATCGCTCAAAACAGTCCCTTTCATCTTGTTCCGGCTGGAAAGTGTCGTCCAGCAGTAAAAAATTAAAATTGCTGTTGAATATACCGAAAAATCGCCACAAAACGAACGATTTTCCCGCAATGAAAATAGATTGCGGATTCTGTTCATCGACTGTTTTGAAGCTCATATGTGGAAAATCGAGCAGTGCATTCCTTCAACTTCACAAGTCAAGTCAATATTTCCAGTCGAAAATAGATTCCCACACGTTCATACTGCCTGTCACAATCTCCGGTGAAGCGTCGTTCGGTTTCTTGCTTCTCTACCATCCGTTATGTATTTTCTGCAAAGACATTCCGCCACTTACCCATATTGCCCATGGAACAATCAATGCTTACCGTTGAAAACCTTCGCTTCAATTCCGCGTTCAAATATGTGGCTGATATGAATTTGAATGCAATCCTCAAGATGTGCAAAGAGGAGAAGTTTGCGGCGAATACCACTATTTTCCAGGAAAATACGCGGGGAGAACGGCTCTATTTTGTGCTGGATGGAAGAATCAAGATCTCCAAAGTGACCAAATACGGCGCTGAAACCGTGCTCGCGTATCTGACCAAAGGGGACTTTTTCGGTGAAATGGAATTGCTGGACGATCAGGTCCGCTCAGCGCGTACTACTGCTGTCGAAGTTACCTCCTGCGCCAGCATCAGCAAACAGGATTTCGACAACATGCTGAAATCCAACAATATCATCCAGCTGAATATCCTGAAAAACATGACAAAGCGTCTGCGCAGTGCCGATGCGACGATTGTGAATGAGCTGGACCGGACGGTGGAAATTTCGAAGCAGCATATCGGAAAACTGAATATGCTGATCGATGCGGCGAAGACGATCAACTCATCGCTGGATCTGGAAAAACTGCTCGACATTATTTTAGAAACTGCAATCAAATCCATCACGGCCGACCGCGGAACGCTGTATGTGGTGGATGAACTGAAAGGTGAGATCTGGTCCAAAGCGTTGCGCGGGACCGAAGTGATCGAGATCCGGCTGCCGCTGGGAAAAGGATTAGCGGGATATGTCGCAAAAACCGGCGAGATCGTCAATATCCCCGATGCGTACAATGATCCTCGTTTTAATCCCGAAGTGGATAAAAAATCCGGATACCGCACAAACAACATGCTGACGATGCCGATGCGCAACCGCGACGGCAAGATCATCGGCGTGTTCCAGATGCTGAACAAGAAAGGGGGCCCGTTCACACCCTCCGACGAGGAATTCCTGAACGCACTTTCGATCCATGCATCCGTTGCAATTGAAAATGCACGTTTGGCACAGGAGATGGTGCAGAGTGAACGTCTTTCTGCTGTCGGAAGAATGGCCAGCACCATCATTCACGACATCAAGAATCCGATGGGTACATTGCGGGTCTACGCGCAGGTGATGAAGAAAAAGGGTGGAAACGAAGAAGTTTCGAAGCTTGCGGATGAGATGATCCATCAGGTAGATCGGTTTGTGAACATGGCGCAGGAAATACTTGATTTCAGTAAAGGGGTCAGTTCCACCAACATGGAAGAAGTGCAGTTTGAGGATGTGATGGAAGGGGTGCTGATGTTCATCGACAAAGATCTGGTGAAGAACAACATCAAACTGGAGAAAAAATTAAGCTTCAAAGGAAAAGTGAAGCTCGATCAGGACAAGATGGTGCGCGTGTTCTATAATATAGCGAGCAATGCACGCGATGCGATGCCGCAGGGCGGTTCACTAACCGCATCCACAGAGGATATCGGCGGAATGGTGAAGATCGAGTTTACCGATTCCGGCACCGGTATGCCGGAAGAAGTGAAACGGAGGATCTTCGAACCGTTCGTTACGTACGGAAAGAAACATGGAACCGGTCTTGGCATGTCCATCGTGAAGAAAGTGGTGGACGACCACAAGGGGAAGATCGAGATCGAGAGCGAAATGGGGAAAGGAACCACTATCCGCATCATGCTACCGACATTGCAGTCATAACGAATAAAATACAGTGTGCAATAAAAAACCCGGAATTCAATTCCGGGTTTTTGTTTTTAAAATGGGAAATCCTCAGGAGCCGGCAAGCTTTTTCGCGGCTTCCGCGGCACACTCGAATCCGCTCTGCACCGCCCCTTCGATCGTTGCCGGAAGTTTCGTATCGGTCCAGTCACCTGCCAAAAAAAGATTCGGGATCTTGGTGCGGTGCGAAGGCCGGAACTGATCAATGCCGACTTTCGGTGAAAAGGTTGCTCGTTTCTCTTTAATTACAAGCGAATGGATCACCGACGCCAGCGATGCGGCAGGATAGAACCGTTTCAACTCAGCATGTGCCATTGCAACAATTTCTTCTTTTTCTTTTTCGATAAGATCATGTGCACCGCTTACGACAAGTGCCAAATACTGCAATCCCACATTTTCTCTTCCATAGATCTTCGATTTGTTAAACACCCAGTGGATCGGCGAATCGATCAGCGCTGCGAACTGTTCGGCAACGAAATGCGCATCGAACCAAAGGTGGATGGTGACGATCGGCGATGACACGAAGCAATCCAATCCCTGCACTCCAATTCCCGTTGTATCGCCAAACACTTTTGGAAGATCGAAATACGGAACTGCAGAGATCACAACACGCGGCAATACCGTATCGCCGTTGCTCAGTTGCACTATGGAAATACCGGAATGATGACAATCGATGTGATGAACAGACGTGTTGAGGAGTATTGTGTTTTTATAACTGAGGATACACTTCTCCGCCCCACTCACCAACACATCGCTCAGTCCTTTTTTCGGGATCACCATTGACGAGTTTTTCCGTCTGCCAAAAAAAGCGGATTTCAACACTTTTACAAACAATGCGGCGGATATCTTCTCAGTGGAATCATTTAATGCACCGATCGCGATAATATCCCACAGATACTTTTTGTTCTCCTCCGGCTGTCCCAATTCATCCAGCCATGTTGCAACGGAAATGGATTGCAGATGTCCATCCGTATCCGGATTTCGCACCATCAATTCCATTCCGACTCTCAGCAATGCAAGCCGGTTTCGTAACGACAAACTATCCAATCGTAACAATCCCGCAAGGACATTCAGCGGCGCAGGGAGAGCAACGGTGCGAAAATACGAAATGGGACGGTGGGGAAATCGAAATACAATAGAAAGGTTTTTCTGGATTTCAACATGATGCATTGAACCGATCATCCGTAAAAAACGGAGCGTTGCATGATAGCATCCCATCATCAAATGCTGACCATTATCAACTTCATCGCCTGTTTCCGGATGGAGAAACGAATAGGTTCTGCCGCCAAGCCGCGGCTTTTGTTCCACCAGTAATACGGAATATCCTTGTCGGGACAAATCGACAGCAGCGGACAGCCCCGCGAGACCGCCGCCGATAATAAGTGCATCAGGAGAGTGCGTGGGCATTGTTACGTTCTGTTCTTCCACCACGTCTGCACGGTGATGAAGATTTTTTTCATGGTGGAGATTTTAATGCGACGGGAAAAGATATTGTATTCCGCTTTTTCGATATCCTGCAGGAGCCGGAAGTATATCTCCTGCATGATCAAGGCGGCAAGAAAGAGCGGGCGGTCGTCCGCGGATAGGTGTTTGATTGCTTCAGCAAAATACGACCGGGCGCGTTCCGCCTGAAATGCCATCAGGCGTTGAAATTTGACGTTATATTTTCCGGCAAACAATTCCTCTTCGCTGTAGCCGAAATAATCCATATCGCGCTGGGGAAGATAGATTCTTCCCTTTTTCGCATCTGCAGCAACATCCCGAAGAATGTTCGTCAACTGCAAAGCAATGCCGAGATTCTCTGCATATTCTTTCGCCTCTTCATGCTTATAGCCGAAGATCTCGGTGCAGATCAGTCCAACGGTTGATGCCACACGATAACAATAGACTTTCAGGTCATCGAATGTCTCATACCGGGTCTTCACCAGGTCCATTTCCATTCCAAGGATCAGTTCGTTGAAATGATGAAGCGGGATCTTGAATCTCTTGATAATGAGCGACAGTTTATTGGCAAGCTGGAAACGGGAGGTGCCGGCAAGCGCCAATTCGAACTCTTTTGCCCATTGCAGAAGCCGCAGGCGTTTCGTGGAAACACTTTCCTCTTCATCCACAATATCATCTGCCACACGGCACCAGGCATAGACAATGTTGATCGCTTCCCGTTTCGGTTTCGGGAGCATCAGGAACGAATAATAGAAGTTGCTTCTCTTATTCTTATCAACAAAATCTGATGTGAGGAGATGTTCCATTGGTCAGCCGCGCACGGCTCGATACAGAATAATGATAGAATCGACCGCCGTCAGTGCAGGGCGTACGGTCCGTGTGTCGAAATTCAGTGCTTCAATTTTTTCCAGAATCCTCATTCCCCCGTGCCAAATTAATTTCAGTTCCATCCGGAATTCTTTTGCCACGAGCAGGAACAACGGTTTCCCGTTCAGGAACAACTGCCGGGTCCTTTCTATCTGCATCCGCATCAATGCACGGAATGCGTCCGAATTGGTTCCTGAATGCAGGTCATCCAGCCGAACGCCGAATTTCTGCAGATCTTCCCGCGGAATATAGAAACGATTTCTGCCTGTATCAACAGAAATATCCTGCCAGAAGTTCGTTAGCTGTAATGCCGTGCAAATTGCATCCGAAAGCGGGAGCGTT
>JBAYJG010000094.1:0-10325 GCA_041665225.1 Bacteroidota bacterium | reverse complement strand
TGCTGCCAGTAATGCTCTCCTGATTTTTTCTTGTTGATAAATGTCCCGCTCCAACGCTTCCCTTCTTTTAATGTTTTCCAAAGATCAATGAACGTTTCGGAAGGAGTCAATCCGGACTTCAAAATACGGGGATTCTGTCCTCTGGCTTCTACCAGCGAATATCCGGTTGTTTCCGTAAATCCTTTGTTGACATATTCGATGGTGCCGTTGGGATCGGTTATAATAATAGATGCGGAGCTTTGTTCCACGGCCACGGATAAGCGATGCAGTTCGGATTCCACTCTGTTCCTCTCCGTATAATCACGGATGATTCCGGCAAAATACTTCTTTCCACCGAATTCGTAGGTGGAAACGGTGATCTCCAAGCAGAGATCTTTCCCATTTGCATGTTTTGCCTGCACGTAAATACTATTCCCCATTTTTCGCGAATCATTTCCTTCGGCTCCGAAGTGTTCGACAAATGTTTCATGGGTGCGTCTCACGGCATCCGGTACGATCGTGGAAAGATGTTTGCCGCACACAGCGGCAGCGGAATACCCGAGAATAGTTTCTGCAGCGTTGTTGAAATAGAGAATGGTTTGGTGTTCATCGGCAATCACAACGGCGTCAATCGAAGTTTCGAGAAACCGTTTAAATTCGCTGTCGTCGTCCTTGCCAGGAGCGCCGGCGGCAACCGGTTGTCGAACTGCACTCCTCACTGTATACCCGATTATTAGACATGCAATACATGCAGACACTATGATAATAGTAGTCATCATAATTGTGCAAAAAGTGTACTGTCGGAAGATAGAGAGTTATTCTGAGAGAGCACGCTCCTTTTTTGGGGGGACCGGAGTAAACATGTTGAACGTACTTGTGAATAAAGTAAAAAATAATTTTTATGAAAGCAAAAACTCATTCATAAAAATTGTTTTTGTTGCAGGAATACAGGATAACTTCCTCCGGTTAGTATTTAGAATGAATTTAAATAGATCTTCTCGAAACTATTTTTACGTTCAGACTATTTGTGACAAAGTACCGGGAAATGTTTTGTTCTGCAGTGTACGGTTATTGTGTGGAAGAAGGACAATAGGAAGAGAGTGCGCACTGTGCGCACAATGGCTTTCGGGCAGAACATATTTTTCTGCCGTGCAGGATAAGAGAATGGGAAAAATGGAACCAATATTTCTTCGGCAATAACGGCATTAAATCATTTTCGATGCGGACGGCATCTTGTTCTGTCGTCAATACTAAACGGTTTGCCAAACGAGTAACATGTGTATCGACAACAACACCTTCGATCTTACCGAATGCTTCACCAAGCACCACATTGGCCGTTTTCCTGCCGACACCGGGAAGTTGAAATAGTTCCTCCATCGTTTCCGGAACAATACCCTGATGTGTTTCCAAAAGTGCTTTTGCACAACCGATGATATTCTTTGCTTTGTTATGGTAAAAACCGGTGGAATGAATCAGTGATTCCAATTCGTGGATATTAGCAGAGGCAAAATCTTTTGGAGTGGAGAATCGTTCAAACAATACCGGAGTAACAATGTTCACTCGAGCATCGGTACATTGTGCGGAGAGGATCACAGCAACGAGTAGTTGGAACGGATCCGTATATTGAAGTGCTGTATGTTCGTTTGGGTACTCTTTCCGGAGGATGCGGGCTATTACTGCTGTCCGTTTTTGTTTCTGCTGCAAAGATTCTTTTCCGCGTTTGCTCACGGCATTTGTTCCAGAACGATCAACGATCCGTGTGTCGTTATGGCATTCTCGAGTTCATCATGATCGCCAGCCAGTGAGAGGATAACGGTGCCAAGCGGGTATTTATTGACGTTCATTCCGAATCGGATCTGGTACCCCGCGCCGACGGAACTGTGCAAAAGTTGTTTGGAAAGCGTGCAGTGTGTAATCCCGAACTGGTCCAACAAGACAGGCAGCCGTTGGTTCAGCACGTCGACAATGGAATCATCGTGATAATCGAAATCGATAACAACAAGATTCTTTTCTGGCGCAGCATCCCGTTCGATTGTTATAGAATTCGCGTTGACCGATCCGTTGACGACTGTAAGGATTTGCTGAGTCGAAAAATCATCGATAATAGATTTGATTGATTGCACTGTCGAAAATCCGTCAAATTGAAACAGTGACACAGCGATCTCACCCGAATTTTTCCCAAACAGACATCCTGAATTTACCAGCATCGTCCGCCCATTTTTCAGAAGTCGTTTCATCACTCCCACCATCTGACGTTGGAGCGGAATATCCTGCGGTTCCATTACCTTCCACACTGTATGTTCAACAGTGGATAGCATCGGCGCTGCATCCAGCTGTTGTACCGTATTTTCTATACTGTCCTGGATAAGCCGTATAATCTCTTCCGTATCGGATTTCAACGGCGTAGAGAGGAAATGAGCAAGTCCCCCGCGAAGTATCGTCCCGTTTTTCTGGATGGAATCGAATTTCTTCCGTTGAAATTCTACTGCACCGGATTGAAGGCTGAGAGGAATGAAGTTCTTATATTCCTCAATCGGGTCGTCGGCCGGTCTTGACGGAGCAACATTTTGCTGAAGGAGGACGAAGTATGAGTATTTTTTCATAGTGACAGTTTTCAATAACAGGGGTACAAGCTACTTCTAAGGGAGTATAACAAAAGTATCAGTCAGACGGAACTATTTTTTTACGATTCAGCTCCCGTACAATAAAAAAGTCCGATTATACGTCGGACTTTTTTTGTGCACCTACCAGGACTCGAACCTGGAACCCACTGATTAAGAGTCAGTTGCTCTACCAATTGAGCCATAGGTGCAAAAGCATATACAAATATAAAAAAGAAGTGCCTCTTTTCAAAATTGAAATTCTAAAATTACGTTCAATTGTTCATAGTCCTCATAGACCAACTGGGTGGAAAAGGTATCACTCCCTTGCAAGCGGATTCCACCATTGATAACAAAAGCATTTCCCTTCGCATTCCGGAAATCTTTGTCAAAAATCGAATTCAGTTCAATGACGAATCCCAAATGGTTCTTGAACAGTTCGTAGAAAGGAAATGAAGTGATGCCGACCGCCGCTTTGCGTTTATCGCCGTAGAACGAGAACGTAGAATAATAGTATTGAGGGACAGTCACATTACCGGACACGAAAAGAGAATATTTCGATCGTTTAAAATTGTAACCGCTGTCCGCGATCAACCCAACCGCCTGTACAACACCAAAGGCCAGCGATGTTTTCGAAAACTCCCCTATTCGCGGCAGAACCTGTATCTTCACATACGCCTCTTGCTGGACAAATTTTTTATTCCGAAAAACCGCATTCGCAGCAAGTTCGAACATCGCAGAATGCACGGCATACAGTGCGCCGTTCAACTGCAACGGTGAAAGCCCTCCTTTGAGCATCAATGAACTTCCCGCGTTGGAGACCTCTCCGTTCCGGAACGATACGGCTTTTTCCGGCGGTGCACTTTTCAAAAACTCGCCGTAGATCTTTCTATTCAACTCTGCTTCCTGCTCTTTTTGCTGACGGCGCCGTTGTTCGATAGTCAACTCTTCTTGATGCGCTCGCAGTTCTTCACGTTTTAGGTCCTCTTTCAACTGGTTCATCGCTTTTTGTGAACGGAGTTCCTCCTGTCGTTTCTCCTCTTCCATCTTATTCCTTACCTTCATCAGGACAATCTCCCGTTCTATCTGGAACCGTACAAGCGAATCGTATTCTGACGTGCGGTAGAGGATCAAACTATAGAAGTTTCCGGATGCCGTATCGGCATAGCGTTCCGTAATAGAAACACCTTTGAGGCTGACATCGGAGATCAATTGCGTGGAGATATTCGTTTTATCCGAGAATTCCTTCCCTTCATCCGAAACTTCCCGTTGAAAAATACTTTTCACTTTCACTTCAACATTCCGTGAGAATTCTATCAATGCACGCGTATCTGCATCGTCAGAACTGCTGCTTGAAGTACCGATACCGTATTGATATCCAGAGCCGATTGAATTTTTTGTCAAGTCCGTCCATTCCGGCCTGGTCTGTGCAGGGACGAACGAAAAGAGTGCGAGCATAGCGGATACCAGGATCGGTATTCGACCTATCAAAAAGAAAAAGCCCATAGGTGATGTTCTATGGGCTTTACACAATTGATTGTTGTGACCTATCATGGATTCGTTTGTTGCGGCGGTGTTTGCGCAGGAATCTGCGGAGCCGGAACGGATGTCGATTGACCGCTCTGGATTACGCTCTGTTGCTGTGTTTTGCCTTTTCCCGGTAAAAAGAATAGATTAACGACAAGTGCAATCACGATGAACGCAGTCGCGAGATAGGTTGTTGCTTTCGAAAGGAAATCCGACGCGCGCCGGACACCAAATACGGTGCCGATATTGCTGCCGCCGAATCCAGCTGCTAATCCGCCCCCTTTGCTGTTTTGCATCAAGATTACGATGATCATGAGGACGGCAATGATGATTTCAATGAGAACTAAAGTCGTGTACATGGTGTTCCTAGATTATAATAAATTGAGTTGTCGATTTTTCTTCTGACAAAAGTAACGAAAAAGAGCAGGAAAATCAAGATAAAGTATTTCTATGTTCCGACTCTCCATTACACTATTTATTTTGTTTAGTCAGGCCTATCTATTCTTTCGACTCCGAAAGTATATCAAGCGTCATACAAAATTCTCTTCCTGGATCGAAAAAGCTATAATCGCTGTATTTCTTATATTCAATCTTCCTATTATCGCTCTCTATTTTTATTTTTGGCAATTATCGCAGCTGTCAAGCAACTTATTACTATTATTGATGCCGATGTTTGTATGGCATATTGCCACACTGTTTATTTTTCTTGTTTTAGGGATCATCGCACTTATTAAAATACCGTTCATTGTAGCACTCAAAATTGCCTCCGTTCACCCTTTCATTAATAAAAAGGTAAGTGAAATGAAAGAAACTCCGAAATTCCAAAAGTTCGATTCATCCCGCAGAACATTTTTACGCACAGGAGTTGTTGGTCTATCGGCATATTCCTTTGTCGGTGCAACATCTGGTGCCGCATCCGCCGGTGAATACGAAATCACAAATAAAACTATTACTATTCCGAACTTGCCGGAAGAATTCAAAGGATTCACCATCGGCATGCTGAGCGATATCCATTCCAGTATCTTCATGAACAAGGAAGATATGGACAAGTACGTTTCCGCTATGAACGAGCTCAAGACCGACCTTGTTGTAGTCACAGGCGATTTTGTGAACAGCCAGACGGACGAAGTGTATCCTTTTGCTGAAGCATTTTCCAATCTTCACTCCCCCAACGGCGTCTATGGCTGTCTTGGAAACCACGATTATTTTGCGCGCGATGTCGAACGTGTTGCAAAAGAAGTGGACGGATGCGGAGTGAAATTGCTGAGGAACGATGCAGTACAGATTCGAAAAGGAAGTTCATTCTTCAATCTTATCGGTGTCGACGACATTGGCAGAAATACCCCGCCGGAAGAGTATATGACCAAAGCATTGGCGTTTGCAAAAAACGATCAGCCAAAAATTCTGCTCTGCCACAAACCGTATTATTTTGAAAAAGCGAAAGAACTGGGATTCGATTTGACGTTGAGCGGACATACGCACGGCGGCCAAATCGTCTTTGGTACGATCGACCGCACTCCGATTGCTCTTGCGGCAATGTTTTCTAAATACATTTCGGGATTGTATACCATTGACCAATCCCATTTATATGTAAACAATGGAATCGGATTTACCGGCGTACCGTTCCGTGTCAACTGCCCTGCGGAATTGACTGTGCTGACGCTTGCGTAACTGTTTTTTTCTCTTTGAAATTCGAACGTGTTTTCTCTATATTCTTTCCGTAGTTCACTGTGAGAATATTACCACATACGTTCTTTTTTTATGGAAGTCACTCAACAGCAGGCCCCCCAAAATATCGGATGGATTGAAGTGGTTGCCGGATGCATGTTCAGCGGAAAAACGGAAGAACTCATTCGAAGGCTTCGCCGAGCCCAAATTGCACGACAAAAAGTGATCATTTTCAAACCTCGGATCGATAACCGCTACTCTGCCAATCAGATCGTTTCCCATAACACCCAATCCCTTGAATCCATCGTCATCGACAAAGCGGAAGAGATCTTGACACTTGCAAAAGATGCACAGGTCGTCGGAATCGACGAAGTGCAGTTCTTTGATATGTCCGTTGTTGGCATTTGCAACAAACTGGCGGACGAAGGAAAACGGGTGATCGTTGCGGGACTAGATCAGGATTATCGCGGTGTTCCGTTTGAACCGATGCCGCAATTACTTGCCATTTCAGAATATATCACCAAAACACTTGCTATTTGTGTAGTCTGCGGTAATCCTGCTGACCGGACGCAGCGGAAGATCGCCAATGCAGATCGCGTTGTCGTCGGTGCGGCGGATTCATACGAAGCACGCTGCAGAAAATGTCATTACATACCGGACTAATTCAACAGCATCAACCACTTTGATTCACCCACAGAAAAATGTTCTGTCGGGAATTTACTCATTAATAATGTCACTCTATGGATATCTTTTCAATAGTACGAGGCATCGGCGGTGTCGCATTCATCATCGGCATCGCCTTTCTCTTTTCCAACAATAAAAAAAGAGTGAACTGGCCGCTCGTGGCAAAGGCATTCGGAATTCAACTGGTCTTTGCGATCTTCATCATTCATAGCATAACGCTTCGGTCCTGGTTTTGGCCTCTCGGACTAATAAAGGATGTTATCGACGGCATCGGCACAGGTGTAGTGGCTTTGCTGAATTATACATTGATCGGCGCGCAGTTTGTCTTCGGTAGTCTCGCGATCAATTCCGGAGAAAAATCCCTCGGCTTCTTTTTCGCCTTCCAGGTGCTTCCGACTATCATTTTCGTTTCATCGCTCACCTCGCTCCTCTACTATCTCGGAATACTGCAAGCGGTCGTAAGAGTAATGGCAAAGGTTATGGTAAAGGTCCTCGGGACCAGCGGAGCTGAATCACTGTCGAATACAGCAAACATCTTTGTTGGACAAACAGAAGCTCCACTGCTCATTCGACCCTATATCGGCACAATGACGAACTCCGAAGTATTGACCATCATGGTCGGCGGTATGGCTACAATCGCCGGAGGTGTTATGGCAAGCTATATTCAAATGTTGGGACAATCGTTTGCCGATGCAAATCATGTTCCATTAGCGGAAGGACAGCTGAAATTTGCCGTTCAATTGCTCGCTGCCAGCACCATGGCTGCACCGGCATCACTGGCAATCTCAAAGATCATTTACCCAGAAACTGAAGAGCCAAAAACAAAAGGAACTGTAAAACTGGAAGTGGAAAAGAATGCTTCTAATATTATTGAAGCTGCAGCAACCGGCGCTTCCGATGGGCTGCAACTGGCTTTGAATGTCGGCGGTATGTTATTGGCATTCATTGCGTTAATCGCGATGTTGAATGGAATACTTGGATATGTCGGCGACCTTACTGGATTGAATGCGTATCTGCAGGAACATTTCAAACAATCTCTTTCCATGCAGTTCCTTTTTGGGTCTGTTTTGCAGTTTGTCGGATTTGCCATCGGCGTTCCATGGAATGATGCCTTCAATTTCGGCAGTTTACTGGGAACAAAAATTGTTTTAAATGAATTTGTCGCCTACCTGGACCTTTCCGCATTATTAAAGACCGGCGCCATGAGTGAAAAAGGAGTGATGATGGCAACGTACGCACTGTGTGGATTCGCTAATTTTTCATCCATTGCAATCCAGATTGGTGGCATTTCTCCTATGGCGCCTCACAGGAAAAAGGATATTGCGGCGTTGGGACTCCGTGCCGTTCTCGGCGGGGTGCTTTCCACGTTAATGACAGCAACAATCGCAGGAATTCTGGTCGGTTAATAATCAGCACTCGCGATAGTATCGCACTGTAGTTTTCCTATGAATAAAAATACGTTACAGGAATCTGTTACCTTTTGTAAATCGAAAATAGCGATTCAACCCGCCATTGCAGTTGTCCTTGGATCTGGACTCGGGGATTTTGCCGATCTGATCAAGGATCCTGTGATCATTCCGACTTCCCAAATTCCACACTACCCTGTCTCAACTGTTCAGGGACACGCTGGAAAGATTATTTTTGGTTCAATAGAATTGAATGGGAAAACGTCGGTTCCTCTAATCGTCTTTCAAGGGAGAGTGCATCTCTATGAAAGCAATGATGTTCAGAAGGTCATCTATCCCATTCGCGTCGCAGATGCACTCGGCGCACAGAAAGTGATCATCACCAATGCTGCCGGCGGCATCAATCGGCAGTTCGATTCAGGAACATTAATGTTCATCCGGGACTATATCAATTTGACCGGAGAACATCCTCTCGTCGGAGCCGATGGGAGTACAACGATTGCTGGAACTCGTAATGGTTTGCCGATGGATCCGACATTATTGGAAAAAGCCAAGTCCATTGCTGTAAAAAACGGCATTGCAACAAAAGAAGGTGTGTATTGCTGGACGAAAGGCCCCACATACGAAACAGCTGCCGAGATCCGCATGATGGCAACGATGGGTGCGGATGCTGTGGGAATGTCCACTGTTCCGGAAATTATTGCAGCCCATCACCTCGGCATGAAAGTAGTCGGTATCTCCTGCATTACCAATATGGCGACTGGAATATCTGCAACAAAACTCTCCCATGACGAAGTCACCGAGACTGCAAACAGGGTGAAGAAGGATTTTACGAGGTTGGTGAGCGAAATTATCTTTGGAATAGCGTAACTCTTTTTCGATCGCAGTGTATTTCTGATTTTTTTTGCTTGGAAATACCTGTTCTTAAAAAATGTGATATAACATCAGATACACAACAACTCCGGTTACTGATACATAGAGCCACACAGGAAAAGTCTTCTTCGCAATTTTTTTGTGCAGGTCAAACTTCCCTTTCAATCCTCGATAAATCGTCAGTATTGCCATCGGAACAATCACTGCAGCAAGGAGAATGTGCGATATCAGTATCGCAAAATATATCGGACGACTCCATCCTTCCCCCTGAAACGGCACAGATCCAACATTCGCATGGTATGTCAGATAACTGACCAAAAATAATCCCGAAACGGAAAAAGCCGCGATCATGCATCGCTTATGTTGCTCCCTTCTTCCCGCCTTAATATGACGATATCCGACAACAAGAAGGATAAAACTGATAAAATTCAATACAGCGTTTACAGTAGAGAGATATTCAAATTTCATAATGTTCAAAAGGACATTTGGAGCGCGGTGTGTTATGTCGGAATCAGATTACAAATGGACTTTATATATGATCATCGCGGAAAAGATGATCGGAAGATAAAAGAGAGACGAAAAAAACAAAAGTCGAGCAGTAGAACCAGAAGGTTCCCTCCGGACGGATAACGTAAATCGGACACCAAAATACAAGAATATCATTCCGACAGCCAGCGCAACAGGTATGTAGTCCATCGACACCAAACCAACCAACGCGGGTGAAAGACCAACAAGTACAAGTATTGATTGATTGACGACAATATGCCGGGCTACCTTTAATCCTTTTGCATCGAGACTCGTCAGTAAACGGAATCCTGCTTTTGTATAATCATTCCGATACAGCCACCCGATGGAATAGAAATGAGGCATTTGCCAATAAAACAGTATAGCAAAAAGAGTTAACGATTGATATGAAAGTGAATTTTGTATTGCTGCCCAACCTATCAGCGTAGGTAAAGCTCCCGGTATAGCTCCGATGATTGTCGAAAGTGTCGAGATTCGTTTGAGCGGCGTGTACAGAAAAATGTAGGTGACCAACGTTGAAATTGCTAGAAATGCCGTAAGCCCATTGATAAAAAACAGGACAAATGCACCAAGCAATGAAACTACCATTCCAAAAACCAGCGCTTCGTTTGGGGTCACGCGTTCACCGGGGACAGGCCGTTTTTCCGTTCGCTTCATCATTGCATCATATTCCCGCTCGAGATATTGATTCAATGCGCCGGATCCTCCGCCTACCAGAAGCGTTCCCAGTGCGAGCAATGGAAATACCATTAACTGTGATTCATCAGGAGTTTGAATGGCAAGGTATGCCGAGCAGAGCGATGTGAACACGGATAACAGCGTTAGTTCCGGTTTCATCAACAGCCACAGGTCCCGCGAAAACTGCGAGAGTCTCCGTTCGTTCAGGCGCTCCGTGGACATTCCCTTTTGATCCATTGAAGTCATGATTGAGTATTTGCGGTAAAGGAGCGTAAACGGATAATCATAAGTGCGGTAAGACAGCAGGTAACTAACACCAGCGCTCCAATGACTACATGGAGCGATGTGATAGCATATTCCTTCCGGGTAAGAACGGTCAGTATGC
>JBAYJG010000093.1:0-10335 GCA_041665225.1 Bacteroidota bacterium | reverse complement strand
CTGCAAGGTTTCCGCATTCAGCTGATGGCAACCAATAATTTTGACGAAGCAAACACCACGCGCAACGCGCTGACCATAGCGAACCATGATCTTTGGATCTACCTGGTGTTTGAAGCGCCGACCTATAAGATACGGGTGGGGGATTTCGTGAATCGTGCAGAAGCCAAACCGCTGCTGCAGATGTTTCAGAATCAGGGATTCAAAAAGGCGTGGATTGTGCCAGACCGGATCATCAAAAATCAACCGCCAAAACCTCCGCTGCCGACACCGATCGACAGCACTTCCATCATCAACCAGCCTTAATTCGCTTTGAAGAGAACGCCGTCAACCGGCCAACGGGCACGGACACGCAAAGTGTCTCTATAAGTGGAAAAACGTTCGGCCCGGAGAAACGGAAAGACTATTCCGGCATCCTGTTTCTGATTGACATTTTTATCTTCGAATGCTTTCAGTATGTACCGCCCTTCGGGCAATCGTGTGAATTGAAATGCTCCGGATGGCTCCAATGTGGTTTTCCGTTCCGCTTGCTTTATATCGTTGATGTTTTCCGCCTGGATTACTGTTGTTGCTTCAGAAAGACCTGCAAATGTTCCTGCGATGCTGCCGTAATTATCAGGATCGGCAATCACAAACTTCATTCCCGTTACGCTGTCCTTCAGGAAATTGCCGAAGAGATCTTTGATATTCTTCCAATGTATGGTGAGAAGCAACTGTTCGTTGGCGGACAACGGGGCGATCGGTACAAGTGTAATCCTTGCAGGATTATCCATCGATACCGTTGACGGGATCAATGAGCTGTCTCTCGCCCTACGAAGCATTACTGCCGAATCCGGTAGGGGTTGAAGTGCATCGCTGAACGTGAGCCACAGACGGTCATGCGGAAAAATCGACACTGCAGATCCCTTTATTGATGCACCAGTAAGTGTCGGAGGTATCGTATCCCGCACAGAAGAGCCGGTAAATTGTTTTGCGGCGGCAAGAGGATTGATCACAAATCCAGACATGTCCGTCACGGAACGGACCATTACAACATACCGTTCATCCTGCGACTGTTTCTCTGTGACCAGTGTAAAGCTGTTCAACAGATCGTTGTTCGGAAACATCTGCCGTATGGGAAGCGATTTTTGGAATAATGTATCGCTGACAAAAAAATTCTGAAGGCGGACTGATGATGTGTCCATTGGCTCGCTGAACTGAACGACCAGATGATGGTTATCAGGAACTGTTGCTGACGAGAGCCGCGGCGGCGTTGTGTCCTCTTTCGCAACGGTGAATGCAATGCCTGTCTTCAGAGTATCCTTTTCCGTCAGCGTAATGTCGTCCGTTGTTCCTGCCTCATCCGTCTCCGGATCATACAGCAGATTACGGTATTCATCTCGTATAGCAAAAACCCTGTATGTACCGGGAGACAAATTCTTGAGCAAAAATTCGCCATTTTTCCCTGTCTGCGTAAGATAATCCGGTTTTGTAACGGCTGGGTTTAGTGTATCTTTCCGAATAGCATCCAAGCGGTATGAAAAGATCATTACCCCTTCCGGTTTTACATCGAAGACTTTTCCTGCAATTGCACCATTGTCTATTTTCGGGCCGGTAGAAAAGGAGACGGTAAACGCATTCGCCATTCTATTCCTCGCTCGTGTATCAACAACGTCTGTGCCGACTGTAACGACATACGTTGTATTCTTTCGCAGCGATTCGTTGAATGTAATTTCCAGTTCCGTACCACTCCAATCGAATTCCTTCTCCTCAATCGTAGGTGAAATGAAGATCGCTTCTTCGGTAGACCGACGATCGACATATTCACTGAATTCAAGAATAATGCTCTTTTCGGAATAATTGACAGTATTCGGTTGTGGAAACACCGAAATGATCTCCGGCGGAACAGTGTCGACCGGGCCACCTTCAGGAGGCCGTTGTCCGGCGCAGCCAGCAAGCAAAATAAAAGAGAGAAAACAGGAGTAAACGTTTTTCATACATGTCAAGTATAGGAATATTTCTTATGAGATAAAAATATTGAATTTCAAACAACAGATAATTACATTGATTCATGATCGGTTGCTACACACTATGTACAAAGGACATTGCGCAATTCCGTACAACGTAAAACATTCCGATCATTGCATTTGGGAGGATTAATGAAGCGCTCGAACTTCATTCGCAATACAATTTCATGGTTCCTGTTTACCGTTGCGTTGTTTGCAGGCGACCGGCCAACCTATCAGTTTCTACTAAACGATGTCAGCGCCAGGGCTGCGGCAATGGCCGGCAGCTTTGTCTCCATGAGCGGGGATCCCGCGGGAATTTTTTATAACCCCGCCAGTATCGGCACTTCCCCTCTACCGGTCGCTGCGTTCGGCTATACAAGTCATCTATTAGATATCAATGCGGGATTTGCCGCCTATACTCAGGAAATACAAGATCTGGGAGTGGTCGGCATCGGTGTTAATTATGTCAACTATGGCACTTTCGACCAAACGGACGTTCTGGCAAACAAACTGGGGACATTTACTGCGGGCGATCTGGCTGCGTCGATCTCTTTGGCAAATCCGCTGGAAGAAAATTTGTACTATGGTGTCACCGGAAAATATATCCATTCATCCATCGCAGAAGCAAGCTCATCAGCCCTGGCTGCGGATCTCGGATTGCTGTATCTGATCCCCGGTGATGATCCGATCACGCTCGGCGTTTCAGTTTCCAATCTCGGTGCACAGATCGATGCGTTCGGCGCCACAACAGAATCGCTCCCTCTCGATATCACGATCGGAGGAACGATCAAGCCGCAGCATTTGCCGCTCCACTTGAATGTGAACTTCCATAAATTAAATGAGGAACAGAATACGTTCTTGGACAAATTCACCACATTCACTGTCGGCGGCGAATTTACGCTGAGCAAGACACTCCGATTCCGGTTCGGCTATAATAATGAACGGAGAAAAGAATTGAAGATCGGTACGTCCGCTGGCATGACAGGTTTTTCCTTTGGCGGAGGACTTGTCCTGAAATCCCTCAGGCTCGATTACAGTTACAACTCCTACGGCGAGATCGGTAATATCAGCCGTATCACAGTAGCCCTTGACGTATAGGATCACCGCAATTCCCCCAGACAAAAATCCCTCGATATGCTCGAGGGATTTTTATTTACGCGGCGTCGCACTCCTTTTAATGCCCGATCATTCCTTTTAACAGTGCACCGCTTCCGTAGTACATCACCATCCCGACGAAGACGGTCACTGAAAGTATCCTGTTGTCTGACCGGTTGATTTCGGGAATCAGGTCACTGGCGCTGACATACAATGCCGCTCCGGCTGAAAAAGCAAATGCAAAGCCGGTTATTTTCGGATCGACATTTTGAAGAAAAAAGATCATCAATGTCCCAATCATTGTTCCCCCCGCAATGCCGGCAGTCGCTTTCACTGCTGTCCGGCGGGATTGGTTCGAAGCGAGCATGATAGAAGCGATGGTGAGACCTTCGGGAAACTTGTGCAGCAGGATTGCAATGAAAATGAGAATGCCAAGAGATAGGTTGTAATACATGCCGGCCGAGATAGCCAATCCGTCGAAGAAGGCATGGATAAACAGACCCCAGAATGCGGAAGTGCTTGCAATCTTTGATACCATCACATGGGAATGTGTCTCTTCTCCGAAATGCAGATGCTTCACGACCGTATGCTCCACAAAGTGGATCACACTGAATCCGAACAGCATCCATAACGGAGCGGAGGTGCCGATATTCTCGATACTCTCCGGCAGGAGATCGATCATAACCAGTGCCAGCAGGAATCCCGCACCAAGAGCGATCAGGTTTTCCTGAATCCGCTTTGATAACTCCCGCTGCCATGCGACAAATGCGCCGCCAAGGATCTCAGCACTTCCAGCCACAATCCCAGCGATAATAATATAAATGGATATGTCGTTCATTGTACGTAGGGGGTTTTCAGATATTGTGATGCCAGATCGTGTGAATTTTCAAATTTTTTTAGACGCTGGACTTTTTGATATTGTAGTATAGCATATTTTCGTTTCTTTTGCACATCATAGATCATCCCGATCCGAAGATTCGTCAGGGTCATAAAACCAGACACTTCTTCTTTATCCAGAATCCGACACAATTCATCGCATTGATAGAAGTATTTCAGTGCCTGCTCATAATTCTCCATGGTCATGGCGATCATGCCAAGATAAAAGACTGCTTCCCGCTTCGCAAAATTCGAATATCCGCGCTGCACAATCTCGCACCGCCTCACTATCTCTTGAAAGGCCGTTTGAGCTTCTCCATATTTCGTTAACGAAAATGCACTGCGTCCCACGTACCGATGAAAGACGACATTGTTCGAGAACTGTTTGAAGAGCGATGTTGCAAGTTCGTATGCTTTACTGTATTGCCTTTCGTAATTATAGTTCAACTGGAGCAGAAAATATTTTGCTTCCAATGCGGCAAATTTCGCATTCTCAGATGCGATCGTCAATTGTTCGATCCCCTTCTGCTTGTTCCCCGTCGGAAAGAACACCATCACCGGTTTCACGATCGGGTATTTTTCCGGGATCGTTGAAGCGTAATAGTTATAGATGCCTATCCCCAAAAGAATGTCATAATTATCCGATGCCAGTTTATACGCTTTTTGAACAATCGGCAGCGCCCGGCGTCCATCATTTGCTGCCTTAATCCAACTACTGCGGTTGGCACGTAAACGTCCCTGAAAACCCAACGCACCTCCTTTAAAAAAAAGTGCGCCCACATCATTTTCATTCACGTCCAACAGACTGTCACAGAGATCGATGACATCGTCCATTTTATGGATGAAAGCATCGTCGTACGATTCGTCATCGATTGTCATCAGAATCTTCCACCAGTCGACCATAGCCAAAAAGAATTTCCCCGCAGGATGGGACGGATAATCCCTTGCAAGAGCGGAGAACTCTCCCTGTGCTTTTTCAAACTCAAGATTATAGACCGCGGCGATGCCGCGCTTCGCCTGCGCGTCAAATTCCGGCGTGGTGATCCATTGCGAAGAGGCAACAGAAGTGAAGAAAAGACAAAGAATAAAGGTGCGCAACAACGGTCTCACTGTATGATTTGTGCTGGTTCCGATATGCGGAGAGCGATCTGCTGTTTCCGTTCTTCGCGCCATTGTTCGACGCTCCATGCACCGGGTAATGAAGACACCCAATTCCATTTGTACATCAATAATGTACCGACAACGAGCATTAATGTCGCCAATGCGCCCCCTTCGGGACCGAATGTCCCTCCTGTCAGCCAATCAGGACCATTGACGATTGCTGTGCCGATCTGTTCCCGTTCGGAGGTTGTACCGCTGACAGGATAGGAATAGACAAATCCCTGGAAGAAATTCCATGAAATATGCAGCCCAATGGGAAGCCACAGTGCTTTTGTCTTGAGATATGCGAATGAAAGCCAGATGCCGGCCAAGCCGACGTTGATTAATCCGAACAGTGAGACGTTCGGATTTTGGCTATGCGCCATGGCAAACAGGAGTGAAATGGTCAGCGTTGCAATGAGTTTGCTCGACCCTTCGACGAACGCCTGATACATATATCCCCTGAAGAGGAATTCTTCTCCGTATCCGACGATCGTATACAGCGTAATGCTGGTAAGGAAAATGACAGAGCCTTCCTGAATACCTATCGCCCTGAATTGGATCGCCACCATTCCTGTCGAATATTCGATCACGAAGATGGCGGTCATCATTCCGGAACCAAACAGGAACCCCTGGACAAGCTGTTTCCCCCATCCGGTATTGAATGACAATCCGATCGATGTAAACGGACGTTTGTCGATAAACCGCAGCACCAGCCACACTGCCAATGTGGTAGTCATATAAAAAACAAATGTTCCAGAAATTTCTAACGGTAATCCTGGAATCATCTTCAACAACTTGACTACAGGTCCTGTAATGACCGTATTACATGCAGCTGTGATCAAGAAAAAGATACCAATGCGCCATCCGGCACGCAGATAGTCGAATTCCGGATTCACAAAGATATTCTTGAGTTTAGTATTCATACATTGATCTCCGTCAGTGTTCGTCAGATGATGGTTCAATTCCAGCAAGAGGGCTTTCCACCAATCCGCACCAATGAAATTCGATTGTCAATGCTACTATTACATCCTCGCGAGTAAATAATCATGCACACTGTCCATCGCGATGCGTTCCTGCTTCATCGAGTCCCGTTCGCGTACAGTGACGGTCTGATCTTGCAGCGTCTGCGAGTCAACAGTGAAGCAGAACGGCGTTCCGATCTCGTCCTGACGTCGGTACCGGCGGCCGATGGCTCCGCTGTCGTCATAGAACACGCGGAAATACCTTTGCAGATCTTTCGTCATTTTCCGGGCGATGTCATCCATCCCGTCCCTGTTCACCAGCGGCAGGATCGCCGCTTTCATCGGCGCAAGTTTAGGATGCAAATGAAGAACTGTCCGCATTTCGCCCTCGACCATCTCTTCATCATACGCTGCACAGAGAAATGCCATGAATGAACGGCTCGCACCGGCAGAAGTTTCAATCACAAACGGTACGAATTTCTCTTTTGACTGCTCGTCAAAATATTTTAACGACTTGCTTGAAAACTGTTCATGCTGCGAAAGGTCAAAATTCGTTCGGCTGTGGATCCCTTCAATCTCTCCCCATCCGAATGGGAATTTGAACTCGATATCGAACGCCGCTTTTGCATAATGCGCAAGCTTATCATGCTTATGCCATTGCAGATTTTCCTGCTTCATGCCAAGGTCCAGGAACCACTGCATCCGTTCGCCACGCCAGTATTCGAAGAATTTATCTTCTTCTCCCGGTTTGACGAAATACTGCATCTCCATCTGTTCGAATTCACGAGTACGGAAGAGAAAATTTTTGGTATTGATCTCATTCCGGAATGCCTTGCCGATCTGCGCAATTCCGAACGGCAGTTTCTGCCGTGATGCACTCTGGACATTCAGGAAATTCACAAATATCCCCTGGGCCGTTTCCGGACGGAGATATACCGCATTGTTCGTGTCCTCCACAGGTCCGACGAATGTCTTGAACATCAGATTGAATTGACGCGCATCGGTAAACGAAGCTTTTGTGCCGCAGCTCGGGCACGCAATGCTTTTGATCGCTTTCGCAACAGAGGCATCGTCTGCGATCCGGACGGCAAACTCATTAATGATTTTCTCGTCCGCTTGCTGACCGTCGAATTCACCCGGGAACATTTCCCTCAGGACATCTTTTTTCTTTTTTGTGTTCAGTTCATCCATCAACACATCAACGCGGTACCGTGCTTTGCACTGTTTGCAATCTACCATGGGATCGGTAAAATTGGCGACATGACCGGATGCTTCCCATACTCGCGGATGCATCAGGATGGATGCATCTACTCCTTCAATATCGTCACGGAAGGTCATGGAACGCCACCAAGCCTGTTTGAGATTGTTCAACAATTCGACCCCCAATGGACCGTAATCCCAGCATCCGTTGAGTCCGCCGTAAATTTCACTTGATTGGAATACGAATCCGCGCCGCTTTGCCAGCGACACGATCTTTTCCATTACCGAGGTTGTTTCTTTGGTACCGATGGTGAAGCTCCTTTCCTTGCTGCTGTAACAGGTTCTTTGCTGAAAATATAACTTTTCAAGATCTCTTCCTTATCCTTAATCTGCACTACAGAGGTCTTTTCCTTGGCATTCTCAATGGAAATAATCTCTGCATCATACTCTTCCAATGAATCCTTCATTGCTTTGACGAATGCAAGCGGATCGAACGAAGGCGGCATCAACACACGGACGTCCTTTCGGTTCTTCACAGGGCGGATGTTCTCCTTTTTAATCCCGAACGCATGGAGCGTTGTATCTGCCATGCGATGGACACGATCACCGGAAACTTTCTGCTTTGAGGCAGATAGCATGGAAAACGTCCCCGCCCCGGAATCGTGCGATTCCCGGACGACCGTGAGGATCACGGCAAGCACCGTCAGTGAAGCGATGATGATAATTCGTTTATCCATACTATTTAATGGCGATCTCACTCCGTTGCCGTCTAGTAAATACAGACAGTTTTCCATTGCCGTACTTCTCCACCAGCTGCGTCGCAATGTCGAAATCCCGGCCCACATCGGTCGGCGAATGCGCATCTGATCCGAGGGTGAGCGGTATGCCATATTCAGACACGATCTTCAGAATCGATTCACTCGGATACATTTCCCGGACAGGTTTGCGTAATCCGGAAGTATTGATCTCCACTGCCATACCGGATTGTTTTACCACTTTAAATGTTTCGCGTAAAATCTCTTCCATATTTTTTGTTGGACGGTGACCGAACTTCTTTACCAGATCGCAATGGCCGATGATATCGAACAAACCGGTTTGCGCTGATCGCTTGATATGGTCGTAGTATTCCGTATAGATCTCATTCACATCCTTCACGTCATATGTCGTAACGAACTGTGGATTATCGAATCCCCATTCTCCGAGATAATGCACGGAACCGATGACGTAATCAAAATCGCTTTTTGCATTAAATGCTTTTACCCACGTTTCTGTACCAGGGAAAAAATCCCCTTCCAGCCCGAATTTAATCGTGATCTTTTCCTTATATTTTTCCTGCAACGCACGAACGGTCGGGGCATATTCGTTCCAGAACTGGTCTTCAGTCATGCGCACTTCAATGTCCCACGCATTGGGCATGGGTGTATGATCGGATAGACCTATTTCCTTTAGGCCGATCGAGATTGCATGCTGGACATAGTCTTCAAGTGTGCCGTCCGCATGTTTGCAGAGGTAATTATGGGTGTGATAATCAACGAGCATTATTTTTTCTTTTCGCTAGTTTGGCGGTTTCAACGCCAAGGGTGGAATATAAGGGGATGAGGTGTTTCAGTTTTTTTGACGACTCAAGCACGGCCAAATGTTTGGTGATTGTCTTGTAATCACCGCGGGCAATCGGACCTGTTAACGCTTCTGCCGGCGATGATGCAAACACATTATGCAGTGTCTGTGTAATCAACGGACGAAAGATATCCCACACCTGATGCCGGGGGATACCTAATGTCGATGCCAGTTCTTCAACGACCGAAAAGAGAGCAACCTGGTAATTCGATGCAAAAACAGCGGCAATATGATACAGCGTCTTATTCTTTTTCGTCAACAGAAATGTCCGGGCACCAATCGATTTCGCAAGTGATTTCGATGCAGCGACTGCACCCGCATCCCCTTCCACCGCAAACCAGATATTCTTCAAAGATGTTAACGGCAACGACTTGGGGAATGTTTGCAGCGGATGAAAGGAACCGACCGACGCTCCACGTCTGCGCAGGGCAGATAATTCATCACCGGATAAAGCGCCGGAGGTATGCACAATCGTCTTCCCTTTTAATCCTGCCCCATGCAGTGATAACGATCGAGCAACATTGGCGATCCGTCCGTCCGGTACTGCAATAATTATGATTGAGGAATCTGTTTTGAACTCTTCCAGTGTGCCAGCGTGTTTCGCTTTTATCTTTTTTGCGACGGATGCAGCGGTCTTGCCATGTTCCGAATAGATACCGGATACCACCACACCGCACTGTGACAACGCCAATGCGAGCGATCGCCCTACTGCTCCTGAACCGATTATCGTTATTCTTTTCATGACGGTCATTTCACCAGTGTCAGTTTTTTTACAGCAGATACATTACCAAAACGTAAACGGTAAAAATATACGCCGTTGGAAAGACGAGAGCCATCAAATTTTACCGAATGTGTGCCGGCTGATTTGGGCTGATCAACGAGTGTTGCGACGTTGTTCCCGAGAATATCATACACCGTCATCGATACATGTCCTGTCTGCGGCACCGAGTACGTAATCGTCGTCGTAGGATTGAACGGATTCGGATAGTTCTGTTCTAATACAAATTGAGCTGGTTTTACAGCATTTCCTTGAACCGATGTCGGAATGGAATATCCGACGGTTAACACCGGTCTATTTGCCTCTGTTAAAGAAGTTCTTGAATCAAAACGTTTTGCGGATTGATTATGCACCTCATCTCCAATAATGATCCATCCAAAATTCACAGATGAATCATTCAACCATCCCTGAACATCCGCTACCATCTGCGCGGTCGATGGCCATTCATACGTGCCAAGTCCGGAGATAGAGACTGAAGAACTGACCACTGAAGAGAAATCCCCTCCTGGAGATGACCAGTTTTGCGTATCAAAAAGTCGATGAGTCCATGTGACATCATTCGTCGACGCAGCACCACCTTGTCCGCCGCCGCTGCTTGCAACCGAAGTGCCTTCCCCCCATGCTGCATTCACTTTTTTCAATTCGACAGTCGATGTCACAGGTGACGCAGGAACATTCG
>JBAYJG010000092.1:0-10361 GCA_041665225.1 Bacteroidota bacterium | reverse complement strand
TTCAGGTGTTTTTGTCGCGGGTGTTACACCTCTTCCCATTCCGAACAGAGAAGTTAAGCCCCGCTGAGCCGATGGTACTGCATGGGTAACTGTGTGGAAGAGTAGGTCGATGCCTGATTTAATGTAGAAATCCCGTCCGCGCAAGCGAGACGGGATTTTTTTTTGTAATGACTGTCACCGTGCAGAACAGTTTTCATTTTTTTAACAAAAGAAAATTTGTATCTTTACAGTTACAAATCAACATTTCCTATCCGGAAGTATTCTCATGAAAGTTCTCATTACAGGCATCGGCGGATTTGCGGGTAGTCATCTGGCGGATTACATAGCCGGACACACCTCCGCCGAAATCTTCGGCATTCTTCGCGATCTGGAAAAAGATGATAATCTTCGACAACTGAACGGCAAAGTAAATCTCTCTACATGTGAGATCACCGATTTCCAATCGATCTTTAAGGTCATTAAAGAGACCAAACCGGATATCATATTCCATGTCGCCGGACAAGCGTTTGTTCCCAGTTCTTTTGAACATGCAGCAGAAACATTTAAAACAAATGTCATCGGGACGATCAATATCTTTGAAGCGGTAAAAGCAAGTGAAATCTCACCGCGAATTATTGTGGTTACATCTGGTGAGGTCTATGGAGAAACATTTGGATTGCCGATGTTGCACACGGAACAATCTATCCCACAACCGGTGAATCCGTACGCTGCAAGCAAAACGAGTGTGGATTACATCGCACAGACATACAAAAAATACGAAGGGCTCAACATCGTCATTGCTCGTCCGTTCAATCATACCGGACCGCGGCAGAAGCCGAATTTCGTCTGCTCATCTCTGGCAAAACAAATCGTTACAATACAAAAAACAAAAGCTCCGAAAATCTTACGCATCGGCAATATAAAAGCGCGCCGGGATTTCACGGATGTGCGCGATATCGCCCGCGGGTACTGGATGCTGTCGCAGATCGACAACAAGCATAATTATATTTTCAATTTGTGCTCGGGCAGAATCTTCGCCATCGAAGAGATCGTTAAACTATACGAAGAGATTCTGGGAGAGAAGTTTGATCTCAATGTCGAACCCAAACGACTTCGTGGCTATGATATTCAATTGCTGGCAGGCAATGCGAGTGCAATCAATCACTCTGTCGGTTGGAAAGCAGAGATTCCCCTGAAACAGACTTTAACCGATTTACTGGAATATTGGAAACATAAGGAAAACTAACATGGCAAAAAAAGCACTCATCACAGGCATTACCGGTCAGGACGGCTCCTATTTAGCTGAATTGCTCCTTGAAAAAGGATATGAAGTCCACGGTATGATCCGTCGGAGCAGTTCATTCAATACTGGACGCATCGATCACATCTATAACGATCCGAAATTTTCCGGGAAATTCTTCCTGCATTACGGTGATACCACTGATACGAGCAACATCAACAGATTGCTTGAAAAAATTGAACCATCAGAAATCTATAATCTTGCAGCTCAAAGCCATGTGAAGGTTTCTTTCGAAGTGCCGGAGTACACCGCAGAGGTCGATGCAGTCGGGACACTGCGTTTCCTTGATGCGATTCGCGAAACCGGCATCAAAACAAAATTTTATCAGGCATCCACTAGCGAATTGTACGGCAAAGTGCAGGAGATTCCCCAAACGGAAAAAACACCATTTTATCCGCGGAGCCCATACGGTGTTGCAAAATTGTATGGATACTGGATTATCGTGAACTATCGTGAAGCGTATAATATTTTCGCATGTAATGGAATTCTCTTCAATCATGAATCTCCGCGCCGCGGCGAAACATTCGTCACACGCAAGATCACGATGGCTGCTGCAAAGATTAAACTGGGATTGCAGGACAAATTGACCCTGGGGAATTTGAATTCGAAACGGGACTGGGGATATGCTCCGGAATACGTCGAAGGAATGTGGCGCATGCTGCAAACCGATGTAGCAGAGGATTTTGTCCTTGCGACAGGTGAAACACACGAAGTGCGAAAATTCGTCGAAGCTGCTTTCAATGAATTGGGGATCGAGCTCAGGTGGGAAGGTGCAGCGGAGAATGAAAAGGGGATCGATAAAAAAACAGGTAAAGTGCTCGTTGCCGTTGATCCAAAATATTATCGTCCTACCGAGGTGGACTTGCTTATTGGCGATGCAACAAAAGCAAAACAGAAACTTGGCTGGGAAGCGACGACAAAATTTGCAGATCT
This sequence comes from Bacteroidota bacterium, assembly GCA_041665225.1. Taxonomy (GTDB): domain Bacteria; phylum Bacteroidota; class Ignavibacteria; order UBA10030; family UBA8401; genus UBA8401. The sequence continues at coordinate 8,149 of JBAYJG010000092.1, read as the reverse complement.
GGCGCGATTGATGGCAAAAGCAGATTTTGAATTGGTGAAAAAGCGGGGATATTAATTTGGAAAAGAATGCTAAGATTTACGTTGCCGGTCACCGCGGTTTAGTAGGATCCTCAATATTCCGTTTACTCAAAGAGCGGGGATATACAAACGTAATCACCCGCACACACGCTGAACTTGATTTGACCGATCAAAGCAAGGTGAAGGAATTCTTCGAGCAGGAAAAACCTGAGTATGTTTTTTTAGCCGCGGCAAAAGTCGGCGGGATAAATGCCAACAATTCTTATCCTGCGGAATTCATCTACCAAAATCTTGCTGTGCAGAATAATGTCCTCCATCATGCGTACTTGAATGGAGTGAAGAAATTATGCTTCCTCGGAAGTTCATGCATCTATCCAAAAATGGCGCCGCAGCCGATGAAAGAGGAATATCTGCTGGACGGGAAACTCGAACCGACCAATGAACCATATGCAATCGCAAAGATCGCTGGGATCGAAATGGCAAGATCCTACAATCGCCAATATGGTACCAACTTCATTTCAGTGATGCCGACGAATTTGTACGGACCGAACGATAATTTTGATCTTCAGAATTCGCATGTGCTGCCGGCATTGATCAGAAAATTCGTGGAAGCTAATGAGCACAATGCTCCGTCCGTCGTGCTGTGGGGAAGCGGCAAACCGCGTCGTGAGTTTCTGTATGTCGACGATATGGCGGATGCATGTATTTTCTTGATGAACACGTATGACGGCGATGATTTCTTTAATATCGGTACAGGAGTGGATGAAACCATCCTTGATGTAGCGAAAATGATTAAGGAAATTGTCGGATATCAAGGTGCACTGGAGTTTGATGCATCAAAACCTGACGGTACTCCGAGAAAGCTACTGGATGTTTCGCGTATCAATGCATTGGGATGGAAAGCGAAAACCGGATTGCGCGAAGGGCTGGAGAAATCAATCGCGTGGTATAAAGCGAACAAGAATTTGTAGTAAATGTTCGCTTCAGTAAGGAACTTTGGTTGAACTCAATCCCAAATTATTGTATATTTGTGAAGCATTTGCGGCTGTAGCTCAGTTCCACCATCCTTCGGCTTCGCTCAGTACGGCGGGATTTCGTGTCGCAAAAAACGCGACACTCAATTTGGGTTTAGTTCTCATTGATTTTGATACAACTGGGGCTGTAGCTCAGTTTGGGAGAGCGATTCGTTCGCAACGAATAGGTCGTCGGTTCGATCCCGATCAGCTCCACAAAAAGATGTATGCTGAGTGTTGGTGGATTATAAAATTGGTATAATTTCCACAATTCCGCAGATTCCAAGTTCCTCAAATATTTGCCAAGCCCTGTACAACTTTATGTTGGACAACCCTGCCAGGTCCGGAAGGAAGCAACAGCCTCCAAAGCAGAGTGTGATGCAGGTAGCTTGGCATTTTTTTTTATTCATTAAACCCGCCGTAATTCCGACCTTAATGATCATATCTCAAAAACACTTAATATTTTACGAATTTTAAGTACATTTATTGATTATGTTTTACGTTTACATCATTGTAAGTGAAGTTGATGGATCATTGTATACTGGTCAAACAAATGATCTTAAAAAGCGAATACATAAACATAATCAGGGGTATGTAATAGCCACAAAATCCAAAAAACCATTTCGACTTGGTTACTTCGAACAGTTTTCAACTCGAAAAGAAGCAATGTGGCGGGAATGGGAGTTGAAGAAAAAATGGAATACAGTAAGGAAGAAGAAGCTTGTTTCTGAATTCAATCAAGAGAGATTGAAGGAATTTTCGGAATAATCGAGTGTTTAGCGATACATTTAAATAAAAGAGCGAGCAACAGCCTCCCTACGGGTCTATCGACCCGATAGGGTCGTAGACCAAAGCAGAGTGTGATGCAGGTAGCTTGGCATTTTTTATTTCCCCACACAAGAAACATACCTTGCACACCATTCTATCTTTTCGTAAATTTCAAGTAATTTGTGAAGAAAAGGCAGTAATAGGTATGTAATTTATTACTATTACGATGAAGCGTGCGGTGGGGAACAAGTGTGAATCCCAATAAATGGGAAGTATTTAATAATTTAGAAGCGCGACACGTCACGTGTATTTGGCTGTTGTTTTGAAAGGTTGTTGTAGTAATGAAAAAAGAAATTTTAATTAATACCGTTGGTAACGAGATTCGTATCGCTATCACCGAAGAAGGAAAACTGGCGGAATTATTCGTCGAAACACCGGAAAAAGAACGGATGGTCGGCGATATTTACTTTGGTAAAGTTGCCAAAGTCATGCCCGGAATTCAGGCAGCGTTCATTGATATAGGTTTACCGCAGGATGCTTTCCTGCACTTTTCTGATATCAGCGATGTGCAGGATGAGTATAATGCCATGCTGGATGATGACGATGATGATGAAGAGAACGATGAAGCACAAGAAAATGGCAATGGAGCTCCCACTCCAAAGCCGAAAGTAGAAAAGAAACCCCGTGAAGAACGCAGAAAACAGGTGAATCTTCAAAAGGGACAGGAGATCATCGTTCAGGTTACGAAAGAACCAGTCGGGAAAAAAGGAGTTCGGGTTACATCTCAGGTCTCGCTCCCCGGTCGCTTTTTGGTATTGCTGCCATTCGATGGAAAAGTTGGTATCTCCAAAAAGATCAGCAGTTTTCGCGAACGCCGCCGTCTTCGCCGTCTCGTTCGCAGCATTTTACCGCAAGGATTTGGTGTAATAGTTCGTACCAATGCAGAAAATCAAGATGAAAAACTCTTCTTGAACGATCTGGAATCTCTGCTTGCCACCTGGCGGGAGATTGAGAAGAGCGCCAAAGAAGAGCAACCGCCGTCATTGATCTATAAAGATATGGCGACCACCTCCAGCGTTATCAGAGATTTGTTCAGCGAACAGGTGGAGCGCGTGGTTACCGACGACAAGAAACTGTTCAAAGAGATTAAGTCATACGTGAAGGTCTTCTCGCCCGAGATGGCCGACCGGGTGGAATTCTACGGGAAACGGGAACCGATCTTCGATTCATTCGGGATTGAAAAAGAGATCCAGACGCTGCTTGTCCGCAAGGTATGGCTGAAGCACGGCGGATACATCATTGTGGAACAAACCGAAGCGATGGTGGTGATCGACGTGAACAGCGGCCGGTATGCGGCAAGCAAAGAACAGGAAGAAAACTCTTTGCGTACTAACCTGGAAGCAGCACGGGAGATCTCGCGACAGATCCGTCTGCGCGATCTTGGCGGTATCATCGTTATCGATTTCATCGATATGCTGGATGACCGGAACAAGAAAAAAGTGTACGATGAGATGAAGAAAGAGTTCAAGCGGGACCGTTCTAAACACACGATCCTTCCGCTGACCGATTTCTGCCTGATGCAGATAACCCGTCAGCGCCAGCGTCAAAGTATTATTCACAGCTTCACCGAACCGTGCCCCGTCTGCGGCGGTACCGGTACGATCCAATCAAAGACAACGATCCTCGGACATATCGAACGCTGGTTGCGCAGATATCGTGCCGAAGGGAAAGAATTCCGTCTGCACTTGCGAGTGCATCCAAGCATGGCAGAATATATCATGACGGGATTCTTCAGCCGCCTCTGGCAGATGCGCCTGAACTCGTTGAAATGGGTCACCATTGAGCAGGATAAATCGCTGCCGATCGACGAGTTCCGTTTCATTTCGGTGAAGCAGGACAAGGACATCACTCCGGAATTTTTGAACTAATTATACTTTTACATACAGCATCTTTCGCACTTCGAAGGATGTGTTTTTACGGGAGATTATTGCATGAAATTTTTTATCGACACTGCGAACCTTGCCGAGATTAAAGAAGCGAACGATCTTGGCGTGCTGGACGGTGTAACGACCAATCCATCACTTGTTGCGAAAGAAGGGAAAGAATTCATTCCGCTGTTGAAGGAGATCTGCGCAGTGGTGAATGGACCGATCAGTGCCGAAGTGGTCGCTGTGGATTTTGCCGGGATGATGAAGGAAGGAAAAGAACTGGCGAAGATTCACGACAATATCGTGATCAAACTGCCGTTGATCAAAGAAGGACTGAAAGCGGCAAAAGCGTTCCATGCTGAAGGTATCCGGACTAACGTCACGCTCTGCTTCTCCGCCAATCAAGCACTGCTTGCTGCAAAAGCGGGCGCCACATACGTCAGTCCGTTTGTCGGCCGGCTGGATGATATTAGCACCGACGGCATGCAGTTGATCGAACAGATCGTGACGATCTATAACAATTACGGATATGAAACAGAAGTGCTGGTCGCAAGTGTACGACATCCCATCCATGTGATGCAGGCAGCATTGATAGGAGCTCATGTGTGCACCATGCCATTTAAAGTTATCGACCAATTAGTGAAACATCCTCTCACCGATATCGGTCTAGAAAAATTCCTTGCGGACTGGAAAAAAGGACAACAGAAATGAAACGCACACCATTGTTTGAGATCCATCAAAACGCAGGCGCAAAGATCGTCCCCTTCGGCGGATTCGAAATGCCGGTGCAATATGCAGGAATCATGGAAGAACACAAAACAGTCCGTACAAAAGTAGGTGTGTTTGATGTCTCCCACATGGGCGAGTTCTTCGCTTCGGGACCCAAAGCACTGGCGTTCCTGCAAAGCATCACCGTGAACGATGTTTCAAAACTTGCACCGGGAAAAGCACAATATTCTGCAATGTGTTATGATGACGGCGGCATTGTCGACGATTTGCTGGTGTATATGCTTGCAGAAAATTCCTACATGATTGTTGTGAATGCAGCAAACATCGATAAGGATTGGGAATGGATGAAGAAGCATTGTCCTGCCGATGTTAAATTTGAAAACAAGAGCGATGGTACCGCGCTGCTGGCAGTTCAGGGCCCCAAATCACTGGCAACGATGCAGAAATTGACATCGGTCGATCTTTCGGCGATCCCGTATTACAATTTTGTCCAAGGGAAACTTGCCGGCATCGACATGATCATCTCACGCACGGGATATACCGGTGAACTGGGTTTCGAAATTTATTTCGGTACCGAACATGCGGCGAATGTATGGAAAACAGTTTTCGATGCGGGGAAAGAATTCGGCATTGCGCCGATCGGCTTAGGTGCTCGCGATACGTTGCGGCTGGAAATGGGATACTGTCTCTATGGAAACGATATCGATCAATCAACCAATCCGATTGAAGGAGGGTTGGGGTGGATCACGAAACTAGCGAAAGGCGATTTTACAGCAAAAGCAATACTTGAGAAAGTGAAATCGGAAGGACCGAAGCGAAAACTGGTTGGCATGGTGCTGTCCGAAAAGGCTGTGCCGCGTCACGGATATCCGCTGCTCGTGAATGGTGTGAATGTGGGCGTAGTGACAAGCGGGACATTTTCTCCGTCGCTGGAAAAAGGGATCGCAATGGGATACGTCAACGCACCGAATACAGAAATTGGTTCGAAGCTTCATATTGATGTACGGGGAAAACTGATTGAAGCAACGATCGTCGCATTGCCGTTTTTGAAAAAATAACAGCGGCAGCATTTTTGGGGATACCACTATGAAAATCGAGGTCTTTTTTTCACCTTCACAGATAGACGATCTGTTTCTGCGGGATAAGAATGTCGTGGTGATCGATGTGCTTCGCGCTAGCACAACTGTCATCACGGCATTGAACAACGGAGCGAAAGAGATCATCCCGGTGAACACCATCGAATCCGCTGTGAAAGTTTCTGGCAACCTGTTCGGTGACGTTGTGCTCCGCGGCGGTGAACGCAACGGCAAGATCATTGAAGGATTCAACCTCGGCAATTCGCCATTCGAGTATACCGAAGAAGCGGTGAAGAATAAGTCGATCATCTTCTATACATCAAACGGCGCACCGGCAATGTGGAAAGCACGGTACGCAAAGAATATGATCATCGCCGGTTTTGTCAATATGTCCGCGGTAATCAAGCGAATCACCGAACTGAAGGATGATGTGTTCATCCTGTGCGCAGGAAAACACACACAGTTTTGTGTTGAAGATGCCGTGTGCGCCGGGATGATTATCAAGGAATTGATGGAGGACAAGGATGCTGAATTTGAATTCAATGATTCAGCCGCTGCCGCCTTTACGCTGTACAAAAGCGCCAGCAAGAATCTGCTGAAGATGGCGAAAACATGCGATCACGGAAAATTTCTGATGGAGATCGGTTTTGAGAATGATCTCGATTTCTGCACCAATGTCGACGCATTCGATGTCGTTCCGGAACTGTCCAGCAACGTGATCAAATTAAAGAAGAAAGCCGATTCGACCGTGCCGCACGTTCCAATCAGCATCGACACATCAGGGGGTAAAGGAGAATAATGGAAGACTTTCCCCTGCCACAACAAGATATTCCCCAGCTACCGATACGCAAGAAAAAAACAGACAACGGTCCGAGAAAGAATGTGCAGCAGCGCAAGCAGGTGATATCGTTTCTCGTGATCGTCTTCGGCGTGATGACGCTGTTGTCGATGGTGTCGTACTCGTCCGGGGATGAGACGAATGGTGACATCCGTTTTACCGATCTTTACAAAGTCTTTACCAACGATCCCCTGATCCAGCAAAAATCTGAACTGACAACGAACTGGCTTGGTCTGTTCGGAGCGATTCTCTCCAATTTTCTCATCAATTCCACTGTCGGTCTGTTTTCCTTTATTATCCCGGTGCTGATGCTGATGTGGGGCTGGACCATGCTGCGCAAAGGGAACATCCGCCGGCTTGTCTATTTCACTAATTATGCTATCGTGCTCGCGCTGCTCGGTGCAGCATTCTTCGGATTATTGCGGAAGTCCGGCCTCGCAGAGGTCATTTCAACAGAATGGCACGGCAGTTTCGGTTCTTTCTTTGCGACCATTCTTCAGCAATCCATTGGGATCGCCGGAGGGATAATTTTGACAGTGTCACTGACAATCGTTGTTGTAACCCTTGCGGTCGATCTGGATCTTCACAAAACCTCGGAACGGTTGAAAGAGTTCTTCGTCGCGCTTGGCGCACTCTTCGGAGCGAAGATGGAGGAATGGAAGGAACAGCAGGAACTGCGGGCACAACAACGTGAAGAAGAAAAAAAGAAAGCCGCGGCGGAGATAAGAGTAAAACGACCCGATGAAGAATTACCGGTGCGGGAACCGCGTCCGGAGCCTAAAGCCGTTCCGGCAAAGAAGATCCCTGTAAAACCTCTGCAACTTCCCGAAGAGGAACCGGAAGAGAGACAATCGTTACCGATCGATACATCAGATGTTCCGTTGGAGATTAACGAAGGGATAACCGAAAAGGAAGCGGAGTTGGAAGAAAGGGAAGTGGAGGATGAAGAAATTGATTATGTATTCCCATCCGTTGACCTTCTTGATCCGAAAAAGTATGAAGAAAAGATCAGCGATGATGAACTGAAGAACAATGCAGCTCAGTTGAAAGCGAAACTCGCCGATTTTGATGTGGAGATTGCCAACGTCAGCGTGACCCCCGGACCGGTTGTTACGCTCTACGAACTTGTTCCCGCAACCGGCGTGAAAGTCTCAAAGATCACATCGCTGTCCAACGATCTCGCACTGGCGATGCAGGCTCGCGGCATCCGCATCGAAGCTCCGATCCCTGGCAAAGGAACAGTCGGAGTAGAGATCCCGAACAACAAACCGCAAATCGTTACGATCCGCAGCATTCTCAACTCCGAAAAATTCCGGGACAGTAAATCCGCATTGCCGCTGGCGATGGGGAAAACGATTACCGGAGAGATCTTCATCGACGACCTGGCAAAAATGCCGCACGTGCTTATTGCCGGCGCCACCGGCATGGGAAAAAGCGTCGGTATTAATACTATCATTGCAAGCTTGTTGTATCGACTGCATCCGTCGGAATTGAAATTCATCCTGGTCGATCCCAAAAAGATCGAGTTGAGCCTGTATGAAAAATTGAAAAATCATTTTCTTGCGGTCTCTCCTGACATCGACGAGAAGATCATCACGCAGCCGCAGAATGCCGTACTGGCATTGAAATCATGTGTGATCGAAATGGAAAAACGGTACGATCTTCTCGCGTCGGCTGGTGTTCGCCACGTGACTGATTACAATGCACGCATCAAAGACGGTCGGTTACGAGGAAAAGATACGGATACGATTAAACATCGTTACCTGCCGTATATTGTTG
>JBAYJG010000091.1:0-10424 GCA_041665225.1 Bacteroidota bacterium | reverse complement strand
TCCTGCGCCTGTTTTATCGCGCAGCTGTTTTACTAATTCACTGGTAACTGCCCTAATTATGCTTTGTCCGTTTCTTGTTGTTGTCTGCGTGGTCTGCGTTCTCTGCGATCGTGTTTATCATTCTTCTCTTGCTTCTCTGCCTCTTCCGCTTCCGGAGCTGTTTCCACTTTGCGCGCGTTGCCTTCAACAATAGCATCGGTAATAACGCGAGCGATCAACTGGATTGATTTCAACGCATCGTCATTTGCAGGGATAATATAGTCGATTCCGTCGGTATCGCAATTCGTATCGACCATCGCGAACACTGGAATACCGAGTCGGTTTGCTTCCTGCACTGCGATCGCCTCTTTCTTCACATCGACGACGAACAGTGCGCCCGGAAGGCGTGTCATATCGACGATACCGGAGAGTGATTTCTGCAGTTTCTCTTTTTCACGGGAGAGAAACAATGTTTCCTTTTTCGTGATTTTGTCGAACGTTCCGTCTGTTTCCATCTTTTCGATGTTCGTCAAACGTTTTACACTCTTGCGGATGGTGGTAAAATTGGTGAGCATGCCGCCAAGCCATCGGTCTGTCGCATAATATTGATGGCCGCGGATTGCTTCTGCTTGAACGACTTCTTTCGCCTGTTTCTTGGTGCCGACAAACAGGACTTTCTTTCCTTCTGCAACAAGATTGGAAATTGCTGTTGCAGCATCTTCAAGAAGGACTTGTGTTTTTTTCAGATCGAAGATGTGAATGCCGTTTCGTTCCATAAAGATGTATGGACGCATTTTGGGATTCCAACGGCGGGTAAGGTGACCGAAATGGGCACCGGCAGAAAGTAATTCTGCGAGTTCTACTCGAGGCATAGTGTTCCTTTATGTTTGGTTTGTATTCTTCTACTTCCATCAACTTGGTGCAGAGTTTCGCAGTGCGAAACACCGCTGCACCAATCCGAAAGTATGTTTGATTTAGTGAAACAGTTTCCGATGAGGACAAAGAGTCCTCATCGGGAAAAACTCTATTACCGCTTGGAGAACTGGAACCGCTTGCGGGCTTTTTTCTGTCCGTACTTTTTCCGTTCCACCATGCGGGGATCGCGTGTCATCATACCGTTTTTACGGAGTACGACGCGATTCTCTTCATTGATTTCAACCAATGCACGGGCAACTCCGAGGATCACAGCGCCAGCCTGACCGGAGGGTCCGCCGCCTTCAACATTGACATTCACATCATACTTTCCAAGGGTGTCCGTAACATTGAAGACCTTCGTGATGGAATTGCGGTGTGTTTCCAGAGGAAAATATGTTTCGAACGCGCGTTCATTGACAGTGATTTTTCCTGAGCCGTTCTTTAAGTACACACGGGCGACCGATGTTTTGCGGCGACCGACTGCGTTGATCATTTGTTGCATGTACGTCCTTCTTAATTGAATTCGATGACTTCTGGTTTCTGTGCGGCATGCGGATGCTCCGTGCCTGCATACACTTTTAATTTCTTGATGATCTGGCGTCCCAGCTTGGTGTGCGGGATCATTCCCTTCACCGCATGCTCGATCACGCGTTCCGGATGGTTCTTCAATACGTCTTTGAACTGCTGGAACACTGCGCCGCCCGGGTATCCGGTGTAATGGAAGTATTCCTTCATCTCAGTTCGTTTTCCCGTCACTTTCACCTTATCAGCATTTACCACGATAACGAAATCGCCGATGTCTGCATTCGGTGTGAATTGCGGTTTATGTTTTCCACGGAGAATGCGCGCGACCTGTGAAGCAATGCGGCCTAACGTCTTCCCGTTGGCGTCGACGACAAACCACTTTTGCGGTACATCGCCTTCTCTGAAAAATGTTGTGCTCTTATCTACAAAAGCCACGTTGGTTCTCCTCAAAAACTATTGTTAAAAATTATCGATTGAAGTTTATAAATATAGCGTATTTTTGAAATATATGCAATATTTATCGACGACAATAATCACACCACAAGTAACAGCGGGTTTTCCATGATTTTCTTAAAGGATTGCAGGAACTGCGCACCAATTGCCCCGTCCACCACACGGTGATCGCAGGACATTGTCACTTTCATAGTATGTCCAACGACAATCTGACTGTTTTCAACGACTGGTTTTTCAACGATCGAACCGACCGCGAGGATCGCCCCTTCCGGTGGATTGATGATGGCGGCGAAATTCTCAACATCAAACATTCCCAAATTGCTGACGGTAAATGTGCCGTTGGTGAACTCTTCCGGTTTCAACTTATTCTCACGAGCACGCTTTGCGAGCTCTTTCGTTTCCGTTGAGATTTCAGGAAGCGTTTTCTGATCTGCATTGCGGATCACCGGAGTGATGAGTCCCTCATCCACAGCAACCGCAACGCTGATGTCGATACGGCCGTGCTGCACGATCTTGTCACCATAGAAAGAACTGTTTGCTTTTGGATTCTCTCTGAGCGCAAGTGCAACAGCTTTCATGACGATGTCATTATAACTGATCTTCGTTCCTGCCGCCTCGTTGAACGCAGCTCGGAAATCCATCGCCCGTTTCATGTTCATCTCAATCGTCAGATAGAAATGCGGAATAGTGTTCTTGCTTTCCAGCAGACGCTTTGCGATCGTCTTCCGCATCATCGAAAGCGGGATCTCTTTTGTCTGCAACGGAGCCAACACTTTGCGGGGCATCGAAGAACCGCTGCGCGATTCCACATCCGCTTTAACAATTCTGCCGAACGGTCCGCTGCCAGCGACTGTACCGAGGTCGATATTTTTTTCCTGCGCGATCTTTTTTGCAAGCGGCGACGCTTTGATGCGTGCATCCGTATTGATACTCGGAGCAGGAATGGGTACTGGCGCAGGCGCAGCGACTGCTGTGACATGTTCCTGTTTGAGTGCGGAAGGTGCGGCTGCTGTTTCTGCCAATAGTACAGTGATATCTTCGCCTGCCTTACCGATGATTGCGAGAGGCGCACCGACCTTCACTCCTTCACCTTCTTTCGCATACAGTTTCAGTATCACTCCGGAATCATATGCTTCCTGTTCCATATCCGCTTTATCGGATTGGATATCAGCAAGAATATCGCCGGATTTGATCGATTCGCCTTCTTTTTTCCGCCATTTCAGAATGATACCCTCTTCCATGGTATCGCTCAGTTTTGGCATTAACATTTTCGTTGCCATAATTTTCCTTTGTACTTTCACAACGGTATCCAAAATCGTAACGATCTGGAATGCCGTACATTGTTATCGATATAATACTTTCTTCACTGCAGCAATTACTTTTTCCGGACTCGGCAGTGCTTCGTGTTCAAGATTTTCTGCGTACGGCATTGGAATATCCGCACTGTTGATCTTCTCCACCGGAGCATCGAGATCGTCGAATGCTTTCGTGTGGATCCGGTAAGCGATCTCCGTACCGACGCTGGCATACGGCCAGGAGTCTTCGACGATGACGCAACGGTTCGTTTTTCTCACCGACTCAAGGATGAGGTCTTCATCCAACGGACGGAGCGTACGGGGATCGATCACTTCTGCACTGATCCCTTCTTTTTGAAGTTCTTCTGCAGCTTTCAATGCGACGGCGACCATCTTTGTCCACGCAATGATCGTGACATCGGTTCCTTCCCGTTTAATATCCCCTTTACCGATCGGGATAATGTATTCCCCGTCGGGAACTTCCCCTTTAACACCGTACATCAATTCGCTTTCCATAAAGATGACAGGATTGTCGTCACGAATCGCCGCTTTCAACATTCCTTTTGCATCATACGGAGTGGACGGGGTCATCACGATCAGTCCAGGAACATGCGCAACCATTGATTCCAGCGCTTGAGAGTGCTGGGCTCCCAGCATGTGTGCGGGTCCGTTTGGTCCGCGGAATACGATGGGCATTTTGAATTGTCCGGAGGACATATACCGAGCTTTCGCAGCGTGGTTCATGATCTGATCGAAGGCAAGGATCGCAAAATTCCATGTCATCATTTCTACAATCGGGCGGATGCCAATGCCGGTCATTGCTGCACCGATACCGATGCCCGCAAAACCCGCTTCTGTGATCGGCGTGTCGATGACGCGCTTATCGCCGTATTTTTTCCACAATCCCTGTGTTACTTTATATGCTCCATTATATTGAGCAACTTCCTCACCCATGATGAATACACCGGGATCGCGATCCATTTCTTCGTCGATCGCTTGATTGATTGCTTCTCGTATTTGTAAAACAGCCATTGTTCAATTTTCCTTTTTCAATAGTGCATTCCGCATCTGCATTCGTGCAAGCCGGAATGTTTTATTTATGCGTAAATGTTATCGTACAACACATCCAACGAAGGCTGCGGACTTGCATCGGCAAATTCCACTGCTCTCTGTACTTCAGCTTTTAATTGCTCATCCATTGTTTCAATGTCAGCTTCTTTCAGGATTCCTTCTTCCACGAGTTCCCTGCCAAACGTTTCGATCGGATCACGTTTCTTGTATTCTTCGATCTCCTCTTTCGTCCGGTATTGTCCAGGATCGGACATGGAATGACCGCGATACCGGTACGTTCGTGCTTCCAGGAATGTCGGAAGATTTTCTTTGCGTGCACGTTCAATAGCAACGCTCATTTCGCGATACATTTCAATGACATCCATGCCATTCACCGCACCGCGTGCCATTTCATACCCAGCTGCTTTTTCAAACAAATGTTCGCCTGCCATCGCCCGTGAAATTGCCGTGCCCATGCCATAGCCGTTATTTTCACAAATAAAGATCACCGGCAGTTTCCACAACTGCGCCATGTTCAGTGTCTCATGAAACACCCCCTGATTGGTCGATGCTTCACCCATGAAACAGATCGTAACGGAATCTCTTCCCTGGTATTTTGTTGCGAATGCAGAACCAGCAGCGAGCGGCGGATGGCCGCCGACAATTCCCCAGCCTCCCATAAATCCTTTGGACAGATCATAGAAGTGCATTGAACCACCGATTCCTTTCGAAACGCCGGTCGCTTTCCCGAACAGTTCGGCCATGCAGCCGCTGGATTCCATGCCGCGGGCAAGTGCAAGGCCATGATCGCGATATGCCGTGTAGATAAAATCATCTTCGCGAAGCGCCGCAATAGCACCGACGCCGGTCGCTTCCTGTCCGATATATAAATGACAGAAACCGCCGATCTTCCCTTTTCCGTACTCCTGTGCGGCGCGTTCTTCGAACCGCCGGATGAGCAGCATGTCCCGGTACATTTTGATCAATTTCTCGTTCGACAGATTGAGGTCCGCCCACCGAGGTTGTTTTGTCTTCTTTTTTTCTTCTTTCATTCTTGAAGTGTCCTAGTAATTGTATTCGATGAAATTGTGAAACATTTATACGTGCTGCTCCGCGTGATAGGAACTGCGCGTGAGCGGACTTGATTGAACGTGCTTGAAACCCATTTCCATCCCCCGTGTTCGGTACATGGCAAATTCGTCGGGATGGACGTAACGTTCCACCGGCAAGTGATTCTTCGTCGGCTGCAGATATTGGCCAATAGTGAAAATATCGCAGTTCACTGCTCGCAAATCGGCCATGACATCCAAGATTTCATCTGCAGTCTCGCCAAGACCGACCATGATGCCAGTCTTTGTTGTGAAGCCGCGGTGTTTTGCACGATCCAACAGTTCCAGTGAACGATGATAATGCGCCTGAGGACGAACTGTCCGATAGAGCCGCGGTACCGTTTCAATATTATGGTTAAGAACATCCGGCTGCGCATTCAAAACCACTTGTAAAGATTCTTCACTTCCCATGAAATCGGGAATGAGCACTTCCACCGTGCAGAGTGGCAGATGTTTTCGGATTTCCTGAATAGTATTCGCAAAAATATGAGCGCCGCCGTCAAATAATTCGTCTCTGTTCACCGAGGTAATAACAGCATGCTTCAGTTTCATCAATGCCACTGCTTCACCGACACGGCGCGGTTCATCCTCATCGACGATGTGCATCTTTCCAGTCTTCACATTGCAGAAACCGCAGCTGCGTGTGCAGGTGTCGCCAAGAATCATGAATGTTGCCGTACCGGAATTCCAGCACTCTCCCATATTCGGACAACGAGCCTCTTCGCAGACGGTGTGCAGTTTCCGTTCATCGATCATATTCTTCAGGCGGGAATAATTCTCGCCGCCGGGAACACGTGCTTTCAGCCATTCCGGTTTCCGGATTACTGATTGCTTCGGTTCTTGTTTAGCTGGTATTTCTTGAATTACAATTTCCATGTTCAGACCGCCTGTGTCACGTCAAAATTTTCCAAATAGTATACTACCTTCTGCATAAACATTCCTCCCAGTGCGCCGTCGATAATGCGATGATCGTACGACATGGAGATATACACCATGGACCGGATGGCAATTGCATCGTCGATCACCACCGGACGTTTCTTGATTGCACCAACGCCGAGAATCGCCACCTGCGGCTGGTTGATGATCGGAAAACCATATAAGTTTCCATAACCGCCGGGATTGGTGACGGTGAATGTTCCGCCGGTGACTTCATCCGGCATTAGTTTTTTGTTCCGTGCACGGTTGGCAAGGTCGTTTAACGACCGAGCGATACCGGCAAGATTCTTCTGTTCAGCATTCTTGATTACCGGTACAATCAATCCGTTCTCCAATGCAACCGCAACTCCAAGATTAATATCTTTTCGCACGATGATCGTATCACCGTCTACGGAAGAATTGAGCATCGGGAAATCCTTTATCGCTTTCACAACCGCATCAAGGAAGAACGGGGTAAAGGTGAGATTAAATCCTTCGCGTTTTTCGAATGCCGCTTTGTTCTTCTCTCGGTATTTCACAATCGTTGTCAAATCCGCTTCAGAGAGCGAGCCGACATGCGCTGATGTGTGCTTGCTGCGCACCATATGTTCCGCGATCGCCTTCCGCATTGTATCCATCTTGATGATCTCCACGCGGCCGGCCGGATAGGTGATCGGGGCCGCAGGTCTCGGTGAAGAATACGCAGGTGCAGAAACTTTCTGGATCGGAGTTGAAATAGTGCCGCTCTTCTTTCCCTGCACATACGACAGGATATCATTTTTCGATACTCTGTCATTCGATCCTGTACCAGGAATCGATTCCAATTCACTCATAGAAACACCCTCCGTGCGTGCAATGTTCAACACCAACGGAGAATAGAATCTGCCGCCGGGCACCTGTTCGTGCGCAACTGGCTCTGCAACTGCTACTGGCTGATGTGCTGTTGATGATTCAATTACCGGAGTCGGTTTCGGTGCGGATACCGGAGCAGAAACAACTGCACCTGCTCCTGTTGCGATCTTTGCAATTACAATGTTCACGCCGACAGTGGTTTGTTCTGGATAGAGCATCTCTGCAAGAATCCCTGCAGCAGGCGCAGGAATTTCTGAATCCACTTTATCGGTACTGATTTCCAACAACGTTTCGTCCTTTGCGATTTTATCGCCTATCCTCTTATGCCATTTCGTAATCGTTCCCTCTGCAATACTCTCCCCCATTTGCGGCATGATCACATCAACCAACGTACCTCCTAAAACAGCCGCGTGAGGCGTCTGAACAACAACAGCCGGTTTCTGTTCGGAAACAAGAACTGCTTTCGGTGCTGCGGGTATAGGCGACGGCGCAGCAGCGCTAACAGTTGCATTCACATCGGTATTGATCCGTGCAATAACGGTATTGACGCCAACCGTTGTTGTTTCCTGAAATAAGAGCTCTGCAACAACACCGGCTGCCGGAGCAGGAATTTCTGAATCAACTTTGTCCGTGCTGATCTCAAGCAGTGTTTCGTCCTTAGCGATTTTGTCGCCGACTTTTTTATGCCATTTGGAGATTGTTCCTTCGGCAATGCTTTCGCCCATTTGAGGCATGATCACATCAACTAACGCCATGGTTTCCTATCGGTTTATTTTGTTAAAATGCCGCCAGCTCTTGTACTGCGGCAATGACTTTTTTTGTATTCGGTAAAAAGAACTCTTCTAATGTCGGACTATATGGCGTCGGCGTATCGATTGCGCCGATGCGTTTCACCGGAGCATCGAGATACTGGAAGCATTGATCGGAGATCAATGCAGCGATCTCTCCGCCGATCCCGCCGGTAATATTATCTTCGTGTGCAATCAACACTTTCCCTGTTTTCCGGACCGATGCAAAGATCAATTCCGTGTCGAGCGGCATCAGACTGCGCAGGTCAATCACTTCAACGCTCACACCGTTCTCATTCTGTACAACGTCCGCAGCTTCCAGTGCCGTATGGACCATTGATCCATACGTTATAATAGAAATATCATTTCCCGAACGCTTTACATCGCCCTTCCCGATCTCTACTATATAATCTGTTTCGGGAACTTCACCTTTTATGTGCCGATACAACCGTTTATGCTCAAGATACAATACAGGATTATTGTCCCGAATTGCAGCTTTGATCAATCCTTTTGCATCATACGGTGTTGACGGTGCAACAATCTTAAATCCCGGCTGATGGAAGAACCATGCTTCCGGATTCCGCGAATGGAACGGCCCGCCGTGAATTCCCGCACCGCTCGGCAGCCGAACCACCATGGGACATGGAAGATGCCAGCGATAATGGATCGATGCAGAATTGTTTACTAACTGGCTGAATCCGGTTGTTACAAAATCCGCAAACTGCATTTCTGCGATGGGACGCATACCGACAACTGCCGCACCCGTTGCTGCACCAAGGATTGCCGTCTCTGCAAGAACTGTATCGATCACACGATTCACTCCAAAATGCTGGAGGAATCCTTTGGTCACTTTAAATGCACCGCCGAATGGTCCGATATCCTCTCCAAGAAGAAACACGGAAGAGTCCCGTTCCATTTCTTCCCAGAGTCCTTTTGAAATTGCCTCGATATAGGTTATATGCGCCACGCTGTTGTCGGACTATCGCTCAGTGAAAAAAATCGGTTCATACTGCATATACGCCAACCGCCGCATCTTCCGCCGGCGGGTACGGAGAATCAATTGCAAACTGAACCGCATCCTCCAATTCCGCAAATATTTTTTTCTCGTACTCTTCCTTTATTTTGGAAGTGAGAATTTTCTTATCCTGCAGCAGTTTTTCAATTCGTTGCACCGGATCTTTCTTTTTCCATTCCGCCAACAATGTCTTCGGAACGTATTCCGCTCCGTCGTGCGCTGAATGACCGTGCATTCTCATCGTGACGGATTCAATTACCGTCGGCCCTTCACCGGCACGTGCACGTTCAACTGCCGTCTTGCATGTCTTATAGACCAGTTCTAAGTCGGTGCCATCAATTGTCACACCGGGAATTCCGTATCCTGCCGCTCTGTCCGAATATTTCTCCATCGCCTTCTGCTTTGCGACCGGAGTGGAATACGCAAACTGATTATTTTCGATGATCAGAATCAACGGCAGTTTCATCACCGAAGCCATCGCGAGTGATTCGTGAACATCTCCCACATTACTACCACCGTCACCGATGTAGGTTAACACCACCGCTTTTTCTTTCCGTAACGTACTCGCAAGTGCAACTCCAACTGCCATCGGGATCATCGCGCCAAGATGGCTGATGTTTCCGTAGATCTTCAACGAAGGATCTGCGTAGTGTCCCGTGCCATCTCTTCCTTTCGACAACGAATTTCCCCGTCCCATATGCTGCAACATCAGATTCCGCAGCGACTGGCCCTTTACCAGATGTGCGCCCATATCCCTGTGCATCGGGAAGAGATAATCGTTCTCTCCCAGAGCAAATGCGCTTCCCACCGCTGTTGCTTCATTTCCGTTTCCGGTGTATGCGCCGCCAACGATTTTCCCTTGACGATAGAGTTTGAGAATTGATTCTTCAAACTCGCGAGTCAACCGCATGAAATAATAGAGCTGAAGATATTCCTTCTGCGTTAACGAATGTGGCCGTTGAGAATTCTTCCCCGCATTAACTTTGCTCAATTTTACTGGATTGGAACGTTTTGTCGTTTTCATCAACTGTCTACAATTTTTCCTGATGATACGAAAACGTTTGCCAAACATTGCCAGTGCGTACAACCAAGAGCAGTTCTTTCACACCATGAAAATACGGCAAGTAAATTTTACCTGAAACCGATGCTGAAGGCAGAAGCGATGTTTTTCGGAGAACATTATTCTGCCAATACTCTTTTGCATCTGATAAGTTCTTCATCCGTACCTCGTGCCGGATATCTTCCTGCATTTCCTGTTGGCGTTGATCGTTCCTCTCTTTTTCCTTCTTTTCCAATTCCTCGTCCGTTTTTTTCTCTCCGATTGATGCGATATCCGATACAAGCGATAAGGACGATGAAAAAACTCTTAACAGATTCTCAGTTGATCTTGCGTTGCGCTCCTGTTGCATCTGCATTTCAAAATTCGCAATGATCTTTTCAGGATCCAGCGCAAACACTGTGTCATTTTCGGCGTGCCTTGTGATCCATTCTCTCGGACGAACGACGGTATAAAAGACTGTCGTCGGAT
>JBAYJG010000090.1:0-10497 GCA_041665225.1 Bacteroidota bacterium | reverse complement strand
GCAAGAAAAAAGTGCTATATGTCAGCGACAACAGAGAAAATTACCGTCGAAATACGACGAGGTATGTTCCAGTACGGGGCGTGAAGCGTAGAAAAGATGTAAGCTAGATATGTTCATGGTTAGTGTTTAAAACGAAAAAACCTCATTTAGCAAAGATAAACTAAAAGAGGTTAAAAAATCTCAGGCTTTTAGTTCATCTTCGTTCCCTTTTCAGGGAATCTGAATTTAGCACCTGTCGCGACGCTGTTTGAGCCGCCGGTTGCTGTGGAATCATCGGGTCAGTCCCTCATCCACTCTTGATGAATTGTTTTTATGATAAAAGAACTATATGTAATATAACATATTTTTTTCCTGTGTCAAGAGTCTGATAGGAAATATTTTCATTCTTTAATTCTTTTTAATCCACGCAACATCAAAGAATTGACGGATGAAGTTCAAATGTCATAAATATTTTTATATTACTATATACTGTAGTGGATAAAAATGCTGACTGCGAACGATTGGAACAGATGAATACTGAAAAGCGATATGAAAAATTGGTCAACGACCTTACCGATTATATCTACACGGTAACGATTAGGGATCATGCGGCAACCGGTACCTATCACGGACCGGGATGTGTTGCGATCACAGGATATACTCCTGAGGAATATCAAAAAGATACCGATCTGTGGTACCGCATGATTCACCCCAAGGATCGTGAGAATGTCCTCCTGCAAGTGGAATCGGCATTGTCCGGCATTGAAAGCGAACCGGTAATTCACCGAATAATCCACAGGGATGGAACGACACGCTGGGTGAAAAACAAGATCGTCATCACAAAGGATGAAAACGGTCAGCCCATTTCTTACGATGGATTGATCAATGATATCACGGAATTAAAACGCGCAGAAGCGGCAGCTGTACAACGGAACCGACAATTGCGCCAGGCGGAAAAGATGGCTTCTCTCGGTACGCTAGCGGCCGGAATCGCACATGAGATTAATAATCCAAACAATTTTGTGACACTCAATGCCCGATTATTTGGCAAAATATGGAAGGATGTCCTCCCGATTCTGGAAGCCTATGCCCGTGACAATGGCGATTTCACTCTGGCGGGAATGCCGTACAGCGAATGCGGCGGGAAAATTACCCAATCTTTGGAAGGAATATTAAACGGATCGGAACGGATCACCACGATTACAAAACGGCTGACCGAATACTCGAAGATCGACAGTGATTCATTAAATGAAATTGTCGACATTAACACCGTTGTGGAAATGGCAGTAGCCATTACCGGTACGATGGTAAAACAATCGACAACAGATTTCACCGTGGAATATGCTTCCCTTCTGCCAAAGGTGAAAGGCAATGCCCAACAGCTGGAACAGGTCGTGATTAATCTGATTAACAATGCATGTCAATCGTTAACGGACCGTGCATCCGCAATCAAGATCAGTACGGCATTCGATCCGCTTCGCAACCGAGTAAAGATCACCGTGGAAGATCACGGCATCGGTATTAAGCAAAGCGATATGAAATACATTATGGACCCGTTCTTTACTACCAAACGCAATTCCGGAGGAACGGGGCTCGGATTATCCGTCTCCTATACGATCATAAAAAATCATAATGGGATGCTGATGTTCAAAAGCGAGGAAATGAAAGGGACGATTGCAACAATCACACTTCCCGTCTCAAAAGAGCTTGATCCTGTTCGACAAACAACACTATGAGCACAAAACAATATCCGACACATCCGATTCTTCTGGTCGACGATGAAGAGCACTTTCTTCTCAGCGTCGAATTAACACTGCGATCCAACGGTTTCACTAATATCAATTCTTGTACAGACAGTACTAAGGTGATGAAACTGCTGGCGAACGGGAATTACTCCGTGATCATTCTGGACATTAACATGCCCGGAATTTCCGGATTGGAATTGCTCGTGTTGATCGCTGCACATCATCCGGAAATTCCTATCATCATGCTGACGGCGGTGAACGACGTGGAGAATGCCGTCCTCTGCATGAAAGAAGGCGCATTTGATTATGCAGTAAAACCGATCACCGAAGCCAAACTGGTTACCTCCATCCGCCATGGCATTCAACTGGCAGATATGCGAAGAGAGAACGAACTGCTGAAACAGTCGCTCCTGCGGGATACCGTTGAGCATCCGGAATTTTTCAACGAAATCCTGACGCGCAGTACGGCAATGCATTCTATCTTCAAATACATCGAGGCAGTTGCGAAAACCAACCTGCCTATTCTCATTACCGGTGAGACAGGAACGGGAAAAGAGCTTTTTGCCCGAGCAGTCCATACGGCGAGCGGGAGAAAAGGAGAACTCATTTCTGTGAATGTTGCAGGGCTTGACGATAATCTTTTTTCCGACACACTCTTCGGGCATAGGAAAGGTGCGTTCACCGGAGCAGACAGCGAACGAAAAGGATTGATTGAAAAAGCGGAAGACGGAACGCTGTTTCTGGATGAGATCGGCGATTTAAGTATTGAAACTCAGGTGAAGTTGCTTCGACTGCTGCAGGACGGCCAATATTATCCGTTAGGCGATGACAGTGCAAAACGCTCCAATGCGCGGGTTGTCGTTGCAACTCACCGGGATATCAAAGCAATGCAGGAACAAAACACGTTTCGGCAGGACCTGTATTATCGTCTGAAGTCGCACCACGTGCATATTCCGCCTCTGCGGGAGCGGCAATCCGATATACCGCTGTTGACGGATCATTTCATTTCCAAGGCGTCGATCACACTCAATAAAAAACGGCCCACACCGCCGAAGGAACTCTTTACATTGTTGAACAATTATTCATTTCCCGGAAATATTCGAGAACTTGAAGGACTCATCTTCAATGCAATTAGCGTGCATACGTCCGGTATTTTATCGCTCGATGCGTTGAGGAACTCCATTGCGTTGACGAATAATGAGCCAATCTCCCCCTCATCAAAACCTGTATCGTTCGCACAAATACAATTTCCCGGAAGATTTCCGACGATGAAAGAAGCAGAAGATTCTATTATCGAAGAGGCATTGAAGCGAGCGGAGGGAAATCAAACGATTGCTGCCGAACTTCTCGGAATCACCCGCCGCGCATTGAATAACCGCCTGCAGCGAATGAACAAAAATGATAAATGGATGTAAAAGGGTGCCACATTTCTTCCGAACTGACAAACGATGTATTGATAATAAACTCTTTTATTTTCAGTCAATTCATTAAAAACTTCCAAAAGTATAAGAAATTTTGTGGCACCCTTTTTCTGCAAGTACATCTTTCCCATATGATGATTTTCTTCTGAAAACCGTAATTTTTTCGAGAAATAAACATTGGCATTCCTTTTGTAGTAGGCGATGATGTCATTAATCATCGTAATAACATTCAGGAGGATTGTCATATGGAAAAAACAAAGCGGATACTGACAGCTGTGGCGTTGTTTGGAATATTCACCGTAACAGGTGCTGCACAAATACAAGAAGTGAAGTATGAAACAGCGAAGATGCAGCATATCGTCGATAAGACGATCATCCCTTCGTTGCGCAGTGATATTCAGGGTATTGTCGAGGGATCCATATACAATATCATCCTGAGCAAACGATATTTTTCGGGATTGGATTTCACCAATGCCACCGAAAAACTAAAACGGGTAGTGTCGGAACATTCATCCCCCTCCATTCGGTATAAAGCACATCTGGCATTGATCTACCTGTCCAATGCAGACAGCATCACCATTACGCCGATATCAAAAGCGGGATCGTATGATTATCTGTTCCGACAGATCTCGGAAGAAGTGTCGTCGAAAATGCTCGGCAATAACGGAACAATCGTACAGAAATAGAACTTCACGTCCATTGTAACATCCTTTAACTCAACACTGCTGCACATACAAAAAAAAGGACGGGTTGATCGCCCGTCCTTTTTTTCTTTTTGTTATTTTTTCTTTTCAATTGGCGGCATCTTCTGCTGAATCTTTGAAAGATCATTGCCGTCGGCATCCAAATACTTTACCTCGCCAAAATTTAGTTCTTTGATCCCTTTCTCAATCTTTTCTTTGTCTCCAACGATTACCCATACTAGGTTGTCGGGATAAATCGCTTTTTCAGCAGCTTCACGCACGTCATCATAACTAAGATCGTTCATTTTTTTTGCGTAGGTTTGATAGTAATCATCCGAATATCCATACCGGACGATATTTCCGATCGAACCCATGATAGCACCGTTGGTTTCCCATGATCCGGACAGTTCGAGAATTGCATTCTTCTGAACCTTGGAGAATTCCTCTTCGGTTACTTGTTTTTCGGAAACAATTCCCTTCAACTCCTTCATCACTTCTGCCATAGATTCTTTTGTTTTATCCGTCTGAACCGGCGCTAATGCCAGGAAGGGACGCTGACCGCGTGCACCCAGAAAAATAGTCTGTGCACCGTAGGACCAATGCTTGTCTTCACGCAGATTCATATTGACGCGCGATGTGAAGACCCCGCCGAGGACATTGTTCATTGTTTCGATCGCAATTTCATCCGGATTTGCCTGCGGCAGCGTGACATGACCGCTGATGACAATCGATTGTCCCGCACCCGGTTTATCGATGAGATATACTGCCGGCTTCTTTTGCTGTTCTACTGTTGCAATGTTCTTTTTCGGAACGTCACCGGATTTCCAATCCTTAAACAGTTTTTCGAGTTTCGGTTTGATCTCACTCATGGTGGTTGCGCCGACAACAACAAGCGTGGCATTGTTCGGTTTCATCCACGATTTATGATATTTCACCAAATCGTCACGCTTGATACTCATGACCGATTGTTCCGTACCGGAACCAGTTAAAGGATTGCCATAGGCATGGTCCGTACCATATAAGAGTTTCGGAAGCACACGGATTGCCATTTGGATCGGGGTCACTTTCTCCCGCTGAATGGCAGCTATCCGTTGTTTTTGCAGCCGTTTGAAATCCTCTTCCGGGAAGGAAGGATTCAATATGACATCTGCGAAGATCGCAAGAGATGCATCAAGATTCGTTTTCAATGCAGACATTGAAACGGTCGACAAGTCCAGGTTCGCGCCGGAATTCAGCGAGGCACCTAACAACGCAAGTTCTTCGCTGATCTGAAGCGCGGATCGCGTCTTCGTTCCTTCATCGAGCACATCCATAGCCAAGCTTGCTGTGCCGGCATTCGTTCCAAGATCAGCGGCATATCCGGCATCAACCATCAAATTCAAATTCACTGTCGGAACTGCAGTGCGTTCTGCAAGAATCACTTTCAGTCCGTTGGAAAGTGTTGCCCGCTCCAATTTCGGGAATTTCGCTTCCGGTGCGGCAGCCATCTTCGGCATCGTTTTGCGTACGGTGGAATCGGTCGGCTCATTATTGAATTGCGGGAAAGGATGAACTTCCAGTACATATTCACCGTCAGAGAGCCAGCGCTGCGCTGTTGACTGAACCGATTGAATTGTAGCCGCTTCAAGATTGTTCAAATATGCTTTATAGTAATCCGGAGTGCCGGCATAGACTTCTCCCTGTGCCAGAATATCGGATTTACCGCCAAATCCCCCGATCCGTTCAATACCGCGTACGAAACCGGCAATACGCTGTGTTTTTACGCGCTGTAATTCCTTTTCGGACGGCCCCTTCTCTAACAGGTTCTTCAACTCTTCATTGATTGCCTTTTCCACAATTGCCAGATCAATTCCAGGTTTTGCCGTAACATCGATATTAAACTGTCCGGCAATTTCCCTCGCATCAACATACGCTGAAACGTTGGTTGCGATTTGATCGTCATAGACAAGACGTTTATAGAGACGCGAAGTCTTTCCCGATGCGAGAATATCTGCGAATAAAATCAGTAAATGATTTTCAACGCTGGAGAACTTCGGTGTATTCCACACTTTGAAGATCCTCGCCTGCGGCACACGATCTTCGGCGCGCTGACGGATCGTTCCGGTCCGTTTTGCAATCGCTTCATCGTACTTTGCAACGGGAGGACCAGAAGGAATGTCTCCGAAGAATTTCTGCATCTTCTGCTTTGCTGTTTTCACATCGATATCGCCGGCGATCACTACAACTGCATTGGCCGCCCCGTAATAACTCTTGAACCATTCCTTCACATCATCCAGCGATGCGGCATTCAGATCCTCCATCGAACCGATCACGGTCCAAGAGTACGGATGTCCTGCCGGCCATGTCGCCTTCACGGAAAGTTCTTCCACGATTGAATATGGCTGGTTATCGCCCTGCCGCTTCTCATTCTGCACCACTCCCCGCTGTTCGTCCAGTTTTGCCTGACTCACCGCTCCGAGCAGATGCCCCATTCTGTCTGATTCCATCCATAGGACGATATCCAATGCGGACGTCGGAACGTTCTGGAAATAGTTCGTCCGGTCCTCGTTTGTTGTACCGTTCAGATCTGTTGCACCGATCCGTTCGAGCGCCTGGAAATAATCCATATCGTAATTTTCCGAACCGTTGAACATCAAGTGTTCGAACAAATGGGCAAAACCGCTCTTCCCCTGTTTTTCATTTTTCGAACCGACATGATACCATACATTCACCGCAACAATCGGGGCTTTATGATCCTCATGCACTAACACTGTGAGCCCGTTATCGAGCGTGAATTTTTCGTACGGAATATTAATATCCGTCACCATGCTTTTTGTTTGCGCTTTCACCTGTGAAAGTGAAATGATCGCAAACAAAAGGAAAAGACCAATTGCCTTCATATCATCTCCTTGAAGATTGTGAACTAGTAAAATAGAGGAATTAAATAAGAATACAGACACGATAGTGGGATGAAGTTACGAAATTAATGGAAAGAAGTTGTCGACAATTTATAAAAAATGAGTTTTTGTTACAATTGTTAATAGAGATATCTGAAAAACAAAAATATTGTAGTCATTGCGAGCCGTTATTTGGCGAAGCAATCTAAAACTAAGGAAAGATTGCTTCGTCGTCCCGTAAACGGGACTCCTCGTCCCAACGGGATCCCTTTGGGACAATGACTCGCCATTTTGAGAGGGGTTCTAACAACACTATTCAAAGAATTCTTATTATTTAGAATTTCACTTGTTTCGATTATAACATCAGAAGCGAACCAAGGGCAAGTATTGCAGGAAGCGCCTGTGTAAAGAAGATCTTCCTCATTGCGGTTGCTGCTCCATAGATACCAGCAACGGCAACACAAGCAGTGAAAAAGAGTGCAATATTTTTTGACCATACCGGATCAAGAACGATCAATGACCAGATCAGTCCCGCGGCAAGAAAACCGTTATAGAGTCCCTGGTTGGCAGCCAGTGCTTTTGTCTTCTCAAATAATTCGGAAGACATTGATGAAAATGTTTTTCTGCCGAGCGGCTTTGTCCACATGAACATCTCCAGCCAAAGAATATAGATATGCTCCAATGCAACGACGGCTACAAGAATCTGCGAGAAAACACTCATTTGATACTCCTATAAAATTACATCCAAAGATTCCGATCCAGACTTCTGTATTGGATCGCCTCACTGACATGCTCCGTTCGAATATCCGTACTTCCGGCGAGATCTGCAACAGTACGGGAAACTTTCAAGATTCTATCATACGCGCGGGCTGAGAGTCCGAGTTTTGCCATCGCCATCTTCAACAACTCCTCTCCCGCGCTATCGATCCTGCAAAATTCACGAATCTCTTTCGACTGCATACTCGCATTGGAGAACAGATTGCTATGTCCTTCAAACCGTTTTAACTGGATCTCACGTGCATTTACTACCCGGGAACGTATTGCGAAGGATGACTCTCCTGCTTTCTTTTGAGCCAGTTCAGCAACTTTTACTGCTGGAACTTCGATATGGATATCGATCCTGTCCATCAACGGACCGGAGATCTTTGCCATATATTTCTGAATCATCATCGGCGTGCAGGTACATTCGTGATTCGGGTTGCCAAAATTACCGCAAGGGCACGGATTCATTGCACAAACAAGCATGAAATTTGCCGGATAGTCTACAGACATTTTCGAACGGCTGATCGTCACTTTCGCATCTTCCAGAGGTTGCCGCATCACTTCCAACACATTGCGTGCGAATTCCGGCAGCTCATCAAGAAACAAAACGCCGTGATGCGATAACGATATTTCGCCGGGTCGCGGAATCGTCCCGCCTCCCACCAGCGCCGAATCTGAAATAGTGTGATGAGGAGAACGAAACGGCCGCTGCGCGACCAGCGCAGAACCGGGGGGGCAATAATCCGGAGACAGAATGGATCTTCGTTGTCTCAATGCTCTCTTCGAATGTCAACGGGGGCAGAATACTCGGAAGTCTCCGTGCAAGCATCGTCTTTCCGGAACCTGGCGGACCGATCATGATTATATTATGACCGCCGGCAGCAGCCACTTCCAAAGCACGTTTCACATTCTCTTGCCCTTTCACATCGGAAAAATCTTGCAGGTATTTTTGTTCGACGGAAAAGACTTTTTTCAGATCGAGCCGTAATGGCCCGATGGTAGATTTTCCTTCCAGTATTTCGATTGCTTCCATGAGTGTTTCAGCGCCGTATGCATCAATCCCTTCCACCATTGCGGCTTCGTTCACATTCTGTTTCGGCAGGATGATTCCTCGTATCCCTTTCTTTTTCAATTCCACAGCGATTGGCAACGCACCGTGGATCGGCCGTAACGTTCCTTCCAACGAAAGCTCTCCCATAATAATATATTCACTCAAGTGATCTTCACTGATCTGTCCGCTGGATGCGAGCATACCAATGGCAATCGGAAGATCGTACGCTGAACCTTCTTTCTTCACATCCGCCGGAGCGAGATTGATGGTGATGCGTTTATTCGGATAGGCATAAGAGGAATTCTTAATGGCCGTTGCTACTCGCTCACGCGATTCTTTAACGGCATTGTCCGGCAAGCCGACCATGAAAAAATTCGGCACGGTGTTTTCAATATTCGTCTCGATCTCGATGAGATAGGCGTTAATACCGTATGTGGCAGCGGAAAGGACTGTGGTCAGCATAAGGATCGATCAGTAGAAAACACAAAAGGCGCTGAAATATATCCAGCGCCTTAGTGAGTTCCAATGTAATTCGATTTACTTATTAGGTCAACGATGTGTCCGAAGGAAATCGAGCCGCGGTTTCATTTCCTGTGCGGATTTCAACAACTTGTCTTTCCCGAAAATAGATTCTTCCTGGCTGGAGAAAGCCAGTTCATATTCACTGCTCATGATGATTGCTTCTTCCGGACAGACCTCTTCACAGAATCCGCAGAAGATG
Source organism: Bacteroidota bacterium (assembly GCA_041665225.1). GTDB lineage: Bacteria > Bacteroidota > Ignavibacteria > UBA10030 > UBA8401 > UBA8401. The sequence continues at coordinate 1,259 of JBAYJG010000090.1, read as the reverse complement.
CAGCGCGTCATGTTGATTTCGAATTTTTCCGGGTACCGTTCTTTATCAAGTTCCGTCTCCGCTGCCTGCACTTCAATCGCCAGTGCCGGACATACCCTGCTGCACAATCCGCACGCCACACACCGTTCCGTACCGTTCTCTTCTACCAGCACGGGACGTCCTCGGAACGAAGCGGCATGTTCCACTTTCACTTCAGGATACTGCGTAGTGAATGTCGGCTTGAAGATTTGCTTCGTCGCAGTCAGCATCCCTTTCAGAATCTCCAGCACATATGCACGCTGCAGAAAGGAAAGATCTTTCACACGGATAACTTCGCTTTTTTCTAGTAGTTTTTCGTCATTCATATTAATTGAACCAGGTATGGATAGGTTTGAGAATGAAAAATCCTGTCAATGCGATATTCAAGAGTGCTAATGGCAACATCACTTTCCATCCCAAATTCATTAGCTGGTCATACCGGAACCGCGGCATGGACCAACGGACGATCATAAAGAAAATGACGATCACAAAGAACTTCGTGAAGAATGCCGCAACCTGCAGCAGGCTGACCGCCAACGGGGAGAGATTCAGATATTCAATGTACGGTGCCTGCCATCCCCCCAGATACAATGTGGTGATCATGCTTGCGGCTGCGAACATCGCAAGATATTCCGACAACATAAACATGCCGAACTTCATACCGGTATATTCTGTGTGATATCCGGCGACGAGTTCCGGTTCTGCTTCCGGAAGGTCGAACGGCAGACGGTTTGTTTCGGCAAACATCGCCACAAAGAAAGTGATGAATCCGATCGGCTGCAGAAAGATATTCCAGTTGGGCAAAAATCCGAACAGGTAGTATCCCTGCTGTGCTTTAACGATATCGTTCAACTGCAGGGTGTTGGAAATCATCACCACGCCAATGATGGATAATCCCAGCGACAGTTCATAGCTGATCATCTGCGCGGACGATCGAATTCCGCCGAGCAGCGAATACTTGTTGTTGGAAGCCCATCCGCTCAGGGTGATGCCGTACACTGCCAGCGATGAGAGCGACAGGATATACAGCACGCCGATATTCACATCCGCAATGCGGAGGGTAAAATTGTGCACAACTCCGTTGATGACGATCGGCAACGTATCTCCGAATGGAATGACTGCAAACATGGAAAAAGTGATCGTGAGGGATATCAGCGGTCCCAGCGAGTGAACGAACTTATTCGCAGCAGCAGGGACGATATCTTCCTTGAAAAACAGTTTCGGAATATCCGCGATTGGCT
>JBAYJG010000089.1:0-10513 GCA_041665225.1 Bacteroidota bacterium | reverse complement strand
GGATGGATGGTGCGAAAGCATGGACTTGCTATTGATGCACTGGTAGCCGCAGAAATTGTTACTGCGGATGGCAGGATACTTCGCGCAAGCAAAAGTGAAAACAAAGATCTGTTCTGGGCGATCCGGGGCGGCGGCGGAAATTTTGGAATCGTGACATATTTTGAATTTGAAGCATTACCGGTAACCACCGTTCATGCCGGCATGATAGTCTATAATGCCGATGGTGTATCCGATCTGATAAAACAATGGAGGGATTGCATGAGAAATGCCTCCGAAGATCTCACAACAACGCTTGTTCCATTTCCGCCGATGATGGGAAATCCGGCGATGGTAATGCTGATGTGCTGTTTTGCAGGAAACGATGAAAAGGCTGCAAAGAAAGCGATCGATCCGCTGTTGAAGATTGGCACAGTGCTTCAAAATACCATTAAAATGAAACCCTATGCCCAATCGCTCGAAGAAGCACATCCGCCAACTGGCGTTACATTCGTCGTGAAGAATGGATTTGTCAGGTCATTCAATGATGAACTGGTAACGATTATTGCCGATGCCAGCTGCAAGGAAGGAAGTCCCATCATGCAGCTCAGGAGCATCGGTGGCGCAATGAACCGCATTCCGTCAGACGCAACAGCATTCGCTCACCGTGACAGTGAATTTTTGATCGTCTATGCCGGATTTGCACCGGCGAATGCAACACAAAACGATATTGACCGGGTGTCTGCTCCTTGGAAAGCGATTCTTCCATTTGTCTCTGGTTCGTACGTCAATTTCTTCAGTTCGGCGACGGCGGAAGATGTTGCTGCAGCATATCCGGTAGCGACGTACGAGCGACTCGCAAAAATCAAAAAGACGTATGATCCGCAAAATATTTTCAACCGGAATTACAACGTGAAACCGGCGGGAAATTGAATTTCAATGTCATGCCCGCGAAAGCCCGCCTGACGGCAAGGCAGGCGGGCATCCATTATTTCCCATTCTGCAATTCTTAAACACACGCCTCTCTTGCTTTCATTCACCGCAACATTTACATTGCTGAAAGAAAAAAATCATCTATATTTTAAAATGAGGGAACTCATGGGCACAATAAAAACCAAAGCGACAGCAGCAGATATCACCGACTTCTTGAAAAGTATCGAACCGGAAAAGAAAAGAACCGACAGCATTGAACTGAAAAAGGTTTTCGACAGTGCAACAAAAGAAAAACCGGCGCTCTGGAACAACAACATGATCGGCTACGGTTCGTTCCATTACAAATCCGAGCGAAGCTCGCAGGAAGGAGATTGGCCCCTCACCGGATTTTCACCCCGGAAGCAGAATATCTCAGTCTACATTATGACCGGAGTGAAAAATTACCCCGAGCTGTTGAAAAAACTTGGCAAGTTCAAAATCAGTTCGGGCTCGTGCCTGTATATCAACAACCTCCACGATATCGACGTGAAGGTGTTGAAGAAGCTGATCGCGGCATCGGTGAAGGATATGAAGAAAAAATATAGTTGATGATATTATGATTTGCCAAGTCTCTAAGACGTGGCAAATCAACCTTCTCTATGCCGGCAGAATTGTTTTCTTTCTTAAAATCCCTGCGGCAACAAGCGTAATAACGAGCCCGACCGGAAAAATTTCCATCAGTGTCATGCCGAAACGGATGAAAGGATTCTTGTACAATTCGGTAAACATTTTCATCTCTTCCCGTTTCTTCTCGATCTCCTCCTGCGATTTTCCTTCGTGCTGCAACTTCTTGATTGTCAGCTCTGTGTAGCGCGTCATGAACGTATCTTTGAAATCCGTAGCATTGTAAAAAATTTCCCATCCGCCGGCATAAAACAATGAAGCGACCACGGCGATCGAGATTCCGACCTTAAACCCTTTGCCGAAGGTCATCGTGCCGTTATTGTGCTTGTCGCGGAACGATTTGACGCCGAAGAAGATCAACGACAGGACAATGATCATCGTTGAGTAACCGAAGAGTTCGGAATTGTCGAACGAGAGAACTCCCCGCTCCATCAACGAAAAACTGATGAGAAACATCGAGATCATCGACAGTCCGGCAATGCCGCCGTAGACGAGTACTATTTTACGCATGGGTGCTCCTTCCAAAAAAATGAATGATTGTGATTGTCTGTCCATTCCGGGATGAGAAATGAAACAACTCCACCAAGATACGTTTCCGGCAGGGGGATGCACATCAGCCAAAAGTATGATTTCACGTTAGTAATAACCGATCATACGAAAGTCTACGGCAACAGCATCAGTTCTTTCGCCTTTTTCAATGCTTCCGTTCGCCGCCGCACGTTCAATTTTAAAAACAGATTCGAAGAGTGCGATTTCACCGTGGGGAGCGAGATAAACAATTTTTCGGCAATCTCTCGATTCGATATTCCTTGTGCAATCAATTCCAATACCTCGTATTCCCGTTTGCTGATGCCGAGGTGTTCCAGACGTTGGGGATCAAACGTAAAGTTCGGATTGGTCAAAATCACTTTCGGCCGGGTTAGCCGTCGTCCCGCCCAAATTCCGAGGGCGGTAAATATCAAGGCGATGGTACCGATATACATTTCGGCAGAAAGATCTTTGACAAGGAAACTGTATTCGAAATATTTTAACAGACCGATCATCGCCGCCATGGCGCCGCCGTACAGCAGAATTGTTTTTCGCATGCAGGAAACTGCGAAAAGAGAAGGAAAAACGCAAGAAGAACATAGTGTAAATCAGCGACGCCAAGGAAACATTAATAGATAAATGGAACGAACATGGTCGTGCGTTTTTTATACTCTTCGTACTCCGATCCAAAATATCGGATGCATTCTTTTTCATCAGCCTTTGCTGTGGCGGTAAGGAAGAGGCTTGAAGCAAGCAATAGCGCAAACGATTCGGGTGAAATGTTCTTTAGCCAAGCGCCGACAGAAAGGAAAAGGAGGGAAGCATACATTGGATGCCGGATATACTTGTATATCCCTGAAGTAACAAGTTCTGATGTTCTTTCAAATTCATACAATGCAGAATCCTTTCGTTCCGGCGCCGGTTTGCCGGCGGCACGCAGAAGCAGAATTGCGGGAACAAGGACGAATAGTGATCCACACAGCAATACCCATGATACGATCTGGGCAAATGAAAAAGGATCACGAAACCAGAATGGAAGATTGACTAGCAACAGTGCCAGGATACTTTCCCATGCAAAGAAGCGGTAAAAACCATGCGATGCAACGGACGTGAGCGACCGTCGTGAAATGATAATGAGGAAACAGCTTCCAAGAAGAAAAGCTGCAATCCGTAAAGTGTCAGCATCCATCCGGATGAATATGGTTTGAATTGGACTTCTGCGATCGGATTTTACCGGAACAACATCGGCGCAAACTCATTCAAATACTCTCGCCAATTTGCCCAGGTGTGTCCGCCGGCAGTCTCTTTCTCCACAACGGTAAATCCATGGTTTTTGAAAAGATCGACAGACTTATGAGACACCGTCAGCAGAAAATCTTCTCTCCCGACGGCAAACCAGAGTGTGCGAAGACCTTTTTTCAATGAAGAATTGTCCAGGAACGGTGCATTCCGTTCTTCCCAGGAAGGCCCCGGCGTTGTCATGAAATTCATTCCGCCGAGCTCAAAGATTCCCGAACTAAAAACACCGATGTGTGCATACTCTTTCAGATGTGGAATGGCGATGTTCAACGTCTGCATTCCTCCCATGGAAAGTCCTGCAATCGCTCGATGCGGTCGATCGTTCAATACGCGGTAGTTCTTTTCGACATATGGTTTCAGATCGTTCAAAAAGTCTTCCACGAATTCATCCCGCGTTGATGCTCGTCCGGAAGGGCCGAACGAGAAAGGACCGGTGTGTCCCGCCGGCATCACGACGATCATCGGCACTGCTTTCTTCTCTCCGATCAGGTTATCAAGGATGAATCCTGCACGCCCAACTGTTGACCACGCAGCGTCGGTATCGAACGCACCATGAAGCAGGTAAAACACAGGGTATTTTTTGTTGCCGGATTCATATCCAGGGGGAGTATACACATGCATTCTGCGTATCCGCTGGAGCGATTGGGAATAATAGTTCACTTCTGCGACAGCTCCGTGAGGAACATTCTTTGCATCCATAAAATCCGCGCCGGGAACATGGAAGAGGCTCCATGCATTTTCGTTGGATTCGCTGACGGAAGGATTCCGCGGGTCCATGACCGAGGTGCTGTCCACGATAAAAAGATATCGGTACGATCCGGGAGGAAGTGGGCCGACCGTAGCTTCCCATACACCGTTCTGCTGTTTCGTCATTGGTGCAGTGCGGAGGTTCTCGGGAATATCCGGTCCGCCAATCCGTACGCTGGATGCCAGCGGCGCAAAGATACGGATTGTGGTCATCCTGTCCGCCGTGATAGAAATGGAGTGTAATGTATCTCCGGGCGATGGACGGTAGTTTTGTGTGAAGGAAGAGGTAACAAAACAGACAAGCAACAAGAGGATCATGCAAATAGTTTTCACGGTTTATCTCCTACGGAATGAAAACGAGAGAACGGGGTATGCTATGCCGTTCCCGACATAAAACAGCCCGCACACTGGTGCGGGCTGCTAAAAACTCACAGTGATACAGAAGAGAATAATTATTGTTTTTTCGGCAACTGATTAAGCACAAGCCAATAGTATCCGATATTCCGGATCGCTTCGGCAAATTTTTCGAAATCATCCGGTTTTACTACGTAGCCGTTCAAGCCCACGTGCTGTCCTTCAATGATATCTTTTTGTTCGCGGGAGGTCGTCAACATCACCACCGGAATATTCTTCGTCCGTTCATCTGCCCGGATTTCTTTCAGCACGTCTAATCCGCTTTTCTTCGGAAGTTTCAGGTCAAGAAAGATAACCTTCGGCGCATTGTCGATCTTGCGGCTTGCGAACTCTCCGCGGCAGAAGACGAAATCTATCGCATCTTCCCCGGTCTTTACCCACACAAAGTGTTCGGCAAGGTTGTGCATCTTTAACGCTCTCATGGCAAGTTCTGCATGGTGTGGATTGTCCTCCACCAGCAGGATATTTACAGGTTGATCGGTCATAGCGTTTTCCTTTCAGAATAATGAACAACAAATCCGGCGCTTGGTTATACCCGGGGCAGGGCAAAATAGAATGTTGCCCCTTTTCCCACTTCTCCTTCGGCCCAGACTTCCCCCTGGTGTCGATGAATCACTCTGCGAACGATGGAAAGACCGATGCCGGTTCCTTCAAATTCAGTGTCTGAATGCAGCCGTGAGAAGACACCGAACAGTTTTCCGGCATCTTTCATATCGAATCCGGCGCCGCTGTCCTTCACAAAATAGACATTCCGGTGCTCTTCACTCCGTCCTCCCACAATAATCATCCGTTCATCTTTTGCTAAAGTAAATTTAATCGCGTTGGAAAGCAAGTTGCTCCAGACTTGCCTCAACAGCAATTTATCGCCCCGCGCCTCTGGCATTTCCGGGATGGTAATTTGAATTTTTTCCTGCGCTTCCGGGGAGATGATGTCGCCGTACGTTTCCTGCGCCAGTTGCTGCATATCAATCTGCATCATTTCGAGCTCTTTTTTATTGGTTTTGGAGAGCATCAGCAAGGCGGAGATAAGATGCTGCATCGTCTGCGTATTGGTTCGGATAACGGACAGAAGACGTTTTCCCTCTTCGTCCAGTTTGTCCCCCAAATGCATTCCCAGGAACTGCGTGAATCCGTTGATTGTCAGCAGCGGTGCGCGCAGATCGTGCGACACTGAATAACTGAAGGCTTCAAGTTCCTTATTCGCATTTTCCAGCTGCGCCGTTCGTTCCACCACACGGTGCTCCAGCTCTGCATTGAGTTTCCGTACTTCCTCATCAGAACGACGCATCGCTTCTTCGGCAAGCACCCGCTCTGTGATATCCCGCGCCACCGCCTGAAATCCGATGATCTGTCCATTCTCCATCAGCGGCTGCACATTCTGTCCCAGCCAGAATTGTTTTCCTTCCTTATTGACCGCGGGAAATTCGAGATACGAGGTAAACTGACCGTTGAAGAACTGTGTGGCGTAGAACTGACGTGCTTTGTTGCGAAAATCGGGATGGAAGAGTTCAAGATAATGTTTTCCCATAAACTCATCTTCGGTGTACCCGAAAATTCGTAAACTCACAGGATTCACATAAATGAACCGTCCTTCACCGTCTGTACGATAGATAATGTCGGCGGCATTCTCTACGAAACGGCGGTACTTCTCTTCGCTTTCGCGAAGACGATCATACAGTGTTTGAAGGTCGGTCGATTGTGCCTGCATGCAGTGGATGGTGAAGTCCGGAATTCATTTTTTATTGCTAGAATGTAAGCAAGAAGTGAGATACTATCAATGCAAGAATTCCACCTAGTGTGATGCATCAGATGTTCCATAACGAAGTTGTCATGCCCAAAAGCTTTTATCGGGCATCCGCGATATGATTCCCGCCAAAAACATACCACGAAGTGGTCCTTTAGGGAAAGGGCCGGAGAGGTCACTTTGTGACGTGGCGATCCCGTCATATTTTTTCTCCAGTGCGGGATGAGAAATCATGTTTTCACACACAAAAACAAAAACGAGATTCCCTGCCTGCCGGTTCCAAAGGAACACCGTTGGTGCAGGCAGGCTCATGTACCCCGTCGAGGCTCAACCCTTTCCCTAGGCATAAAAACGGTTTGCACACCGTTCATTCCTCACGAGCATCAATCACTGTGCGCACCGTCTGCAGCACTTCGTCGTAGGAATATGGTTTTTGAATGAAATGCTTAATTCCGGATTGCAACATCACCGACTTGATTTCCGGATCGATAAAGCCGCTGGCAATGACAATCTTTGCGTCAGGATTCATCGTGCGAATACTTTTTGCAACATGTTGACCGCTGAGAAGCGGCAGGCCCATATCGGAGAGAACAACGGCTATTTCATTTTTATGGTTCTCGTACATTTCTACCCCGCGTTGACCATCTTCAGCAATGAAAACGGTATACCCCTTTGTTGTAAGAACAACGCTCAGAAGCTCCCGCAGAGATTCTTCATCTTCAATCACCAGAATAGTTTCAGTTCCCCCTTGAATTTCTACAGTTTGAGTATTGGCTGATTGAACAACAACTGGTGCATGTTGCCTTACCGGGAAATAGATTGTAAACGTCGTTCCTTTTCCCACCGTGCTTTGCACATCAATGAAACCGTTGAACCGTTCAACAATGCCGAACACTGTTGCAAGGCCTAATCCGGTTCCTTTCCCAACATCTTTTGTGGTGAAAAAAGGTTCAAAAATTCTCTTGCGTGTGGTCTCATCCATACCAATACCCGTATCAGCAATATCGATTCGGACATATTGCAAGGCAGTGACATTAATGTATTGCTCTTGTATTGCTTCACCCATAATACTGCTGGTTGTAATCGTCAGTGTTCCGGCGTTTGGCATTGCATCCCGCGCATTCACACAGAGATTCAGCAACACCTGATGGATCTGATTGGCATCGGCAGTGATCGTCGGCAAATCCTTTTGAAGAGATTCGGAGATGATGATGGTCTTAGGAAATATTTCTATAAGAAGTTTTCGCACTTCTAATATCACTCCATTGACATTGACAGCGGAAACAGTAACATCTGTTTTTCGCGCAAAGGTGAGAAGCTGTTTCACCAACGATGCACCCCTCTGCGTTGCCTTTGAAATTGCATCAATGCTTTGTTCAACTTTCTGCGGGTTTTGATGGAGAAGCTGTATGAGAGACGAATGTCCCAAAACAATACCGAGAATGTTGTTGAAGTCATGGGCAATACCGCTGGCAAGCGTACCGAGGCTTTCGAGTTTTTGAGATTGCTGTAATTGTGCTTCTAAACTCTGTTTTGTCAATTCTGCTTTCTTTTTTTCAGTAATGTCTTCTTTAATTGCAATGAAGTGCGTAATTTCTCCCGCAGAACTCCGAACGGGAGTAATGGTCATATCTTCAATATATTCTTTTCCGTCTTTGCGTTTGTTGACAATTTCTCCTTTCCATACCTCTCCGTTAATAATGGTCTCCCATAAAAGTTTGTAAAATTCGGCAGACTGTTTACCCGATTTTAGAACGCTTGGTTTTTTTCCTATCGCTTCATCGGCAGTATATCCCGTTACGTTACAAAATGCAGGATTAACGGAAATGATAATTCCCTCCCGATCAGTGATTACAATAGCGTTTGCTGCAGACTGCATGGAGAGCGACATCAGTTGCAATTGTTGTTCAGTTTGTTTTTTCTTGGTGATATCGTCAGCAATTCCAACAAGCGCTGTGACATTTCCTTGTTGATCTTTTACGGCTGATGTAGAAAGAAAAATCGGAAATTCTGTTCCATCTTTCCTCTTATTCCATAGTTCACCCTTCCAACCACCGACTAATGTTGAAGGAAGAATTTCGCGTCCAACAGTGCCGGATGTTTTTGGCGAACGGACAATGGTGATAGATTTGCCAATCAATTCACTAGCGGAATATCCGTACGTTTCTTCAAATGCCTTGTTCACAAAAAGAATATGGTCGTTCACATCGGTAATGCTCACACATTCCATAATCCCTTTTATTGTTTGAGCCAGCATGGAAATTTCTTTTTGTTCTCTTATCCGTTCCGAAATATTCACAGCCGTGCCAATGAGCCATTGTTTCCCTTCAGAGATAAATAATTTAGCCGAGAATGAATGCCTCGTCTTTATTTTATTTTTGGAAACGAAATCTACCTCCGCCGTCGCATCGTTACCAGTACTAAATACATGTCGAATTTTTTCTGAAATATGAGTTTTGTCCGGTTCCTCAAAGAAGTCCAGGGGTGACATATTCGCTATTTCGTCTGATGAATATCCGGAAAGGATCTCAAAATTTTTATTGCAGCGTAGGAACTTTCCATTAACATCATAGATGTAAAATAAACCGGGTAAGCTGTCGATGACGGCTGCACTGAAGTTTTTTTCAGTCAAAAGACTTTTGAGGGAGCGCTTACGCTCGGTAACGTCGCGGAATGACCAGACTCTGCCCCGCAATTGTTTCTCTTGTATCAGCGGACGAGATACTCGTTCAAATACTCTTCCATCTTTGAACGACAGCGTTTCAAAACTTTCTTCAGTTGACTTGTAAAGCTCTTGGACTTTTTTAAGAAAACCTTGCGGGTCGGTTAGTTGGTCGCAAACATATTGAAGAAGGTGGGCGTCATCCTTGTTAGTTATTTCCTTTTGCGGTATATGCCACATCTCCGCAAAACGTTTGTTAGCAAAAAGCACTTTGTTTCCTTTACCAATGGCCAGAATACCATCGGCCGTAGATTGGAGAATAGCTTGTAATGATAATTTGCTTTCCCACAATTCTATCTCGGCGAGCTTGCGCTCGGTGATATCGTGACCAATGCCCACCAATCCAACAATCTTGTTATCATTGTTTCGTAACGGCAATTTAGATGAGAGCAGCCATCGTTTCTGATTTTTCTCATCGTATATAAATTCTTCCCTGTTCAGCACCGGCGTGCCGGTTTGCATCACCGCTTGGTCATCAGCAGCAAACTTTTCTGCACGCTCTTTCGGGTAAAACGCAAAATCATCCTTACCTAAAACATCAGTTTCCGATTTTGTTCCCATGTATCGTAATTCAGTAACGTTTGCAAGTGTTTTGCGGCTTGCTAAGTCTTTGGTATAAATTGAATCCGGTATATTGTCAATGACGGTACGGAGGAGTAATCGTTCATTGTAGAGAGCTTCTTCCATCAGAGTGCGCTTTGTAATATCCCGTCCAATCCCCATTATTTCCGTCACTTTGCCATGTTCAAATTGCGGCGACATAATAAATTCGCCAACAAGAGATGTACCAGATTTTGAGAGAATGCGTACTTCTGTTAATGGCGGTATCTCTCCATGCGCAGTTCTTCGAACCAAATCTTTGGCACGGTGCCAATCATCAGGGTGAATAATACCTGCTCCAATACTTTTGCCTAACCATTCAGGCCGGGACCAACCGGTGATGGTTTCAAATGCACAATTTAAACTTGTAATCGTACCCTTTGCGGAAATGGTAAAAATAATATCTCTTGCTGTTTCCAACAGATTTCTATTTCGCAATTCTGAGGCGCTTAGTTTTAATTCCGTATTCTTGCGCTCGGTAATATCACGCGCAATACCTTCAATCACAGTTATTCCACTTTCATCTGACGAAGAACTTACATTCCGGTCTTCAATCCACACCACTGAACCATTTTTATGAATCCATCGAATTCCATTATAACCTTCCAATTTTATTTCATTGTTCAATCCGGCTTCCAACAACGCCCGATCATCCGGATGAATAAGTTTAACCATCAGGTGGGGATCGGCATAAAATTCGTCGGGTGTATAGCCGGTAATTTTGGTTACACTTGGGCTGATGTATTCAAATTGAGTATTAGGCGAAACTCGAAAACGATAGATAATATCTTGCGCATTATCCGCAAGTTGTTTAAAACGTTCTTCACTTTTGTACAATGCTTCTTCAGCATGCCGGCGTTCAATGGCAAATGATACGGCGACCATCG
>JBAYJG010000088.1:0-10555 GCA_041665225.1 Bacteroidota bacterium | reverse complement strand
CATCCTGGTTTTCGTCCATGAACTCGGACATTTCCTTGCTGCCATTTCCTGCGGCATGCGTGCGGATGTGTTTGCACTCGGCATGGGAAACAGAGTTTTCGGCTGGAACAAGATTACCGGATTCTCGTTCGGGAAACTGAAAGAAGGTCTTGAACTGCACGGTAACACCGATTACCGCGTTGCAGCATTCCCTATTGGCGGATATGTGAAGATCTCCGGTATGATCGACGAAAGCCTGGATACAGAACTGCAGCAGACGGAAGCGCAGCCATGGGAATACCGTTCCAAACCAGTCTGGCAGAGAATGATCGTGATCTCCGCCGGCGTTATCATGAATATTCTTCTCGCCGTCGGCATCTTCTGGGGTATCAATTATGTGCAGGGCGAATCCTTCATGAAGACGACGGAAGTCGGAATTGTAATTAAGGACTCACCTGCCGCCAAAGCAGGATTGCTGACCGGAGACAAGGTTCTTTCCGTGAATGGCACACCAATGGAATATTGGGAAGCGATCCAAACTTCCATTTACTTCGATTATCTGGGACAGGATATCACGCTGGAAATCGAGCGCGCCAGTACGCATCGTACGGTTGTCATCTCCCAAAATGACATCCCTGATATTTCACAGTCTACCTTCGGTATTTTCCCCAACAATACGGAAGCGGTAATCAACGATGTCTTCTCCGGTAAACCGGCAGAAAAAGCGGGACTGCACTCCGATGATGTGATTATCTCCATTGACGGTGTACAGGTCTTCAATCAGGAACATGTCATTACCGTAGTCAGCACACGTGCGGGCAAAGAGATCGCGATGGTAGTGAAACGAAACAATGAAACAAAAACACTCTTGGTCACTCCATCGACGGACGGGAAGATCGGCATTACGGTTGGCAGCCGGTACAACGGACCGATTCTGCAAAAACAGTACGGCTTGTTCGAATCATTCCCCCGCGGTGTGAGGCAGACGATCAGCGCAACAACACTCTATGCCCATTCCATCTGGCAGTTAATCGTTGGAAAAGCGGAATTCACCAAATCGGTCGGAGGGCCGGTGAAGATCGCACAGATGGCAACACGCAGCGCGGAAGTAGGGATCATCAGCTTTCTTGCATTCACGGCATTGCTGAGCATCAGTCTTGCTGTCATGAACATTCTCCCCTTCCCTGCGCTGGACGGCGGTCATTTGATTGTACTTTTGTATGAGGCAATTTTCAGAAAACCGTTGCCAAATACTGTACAGATCCGTATTCAACAGGCCGGAATGGCCATTTTACTTGCCTTTATGGTTTTCGTACTCTATAACGATATATTTGGTTAAGATCATTCAAAAATCGATCAGTTTGGGGAAATTCCTGCAAAAGCAGATGGAGTTTTGGGGAGTGACATTTAACACAGTTTTATTCTGAAAATCATCTATTTTGCATACGGAAATTAGGAGAGCAACTATGAAAAAGATCTACGTCCCTTTCGTGTTGATGGTCATCCCGCTGATAAGTACATTCAGCCAATCAATCTCTGTCGATCCGGTGATCACAGAAGCAGACATCATCAATGCTTCAGTCCTGGTCGATCCGTTGGCGGAAAAACTCAAAGAGATCGCGCCGACTACGTTTTCATTACGGATCGCCAATCTTGCCGGAGTTCCGGTAAAAGCGAGCATGGAACTGGCCGCCACCGTTACGCTGGAAGAAGACCGCACTCCTGCATCTATGTTTTTAGGCCCGGCAAGAACAAAAAAGCCGTTTCTGATCCCTATTGAAGGCCGCATGTTCACGAGCAAGGACGCAGATAATCCCTCTTCCGATATCGATTTTCAAGTGACCATCAATGAAGAACTGAAGAAGAAATTGAAGGACAAGATCCTCGAACCGGAAAGCGGCGGAAGGGTCCCCTCCGGTTTGTACGAGATTCAAGTAACCGTTACTGTCGATTCGGTCAACGGCGTGGCTGCACATGAAACGCCTATCGTAATCAACCGCTCCGTGAATGTAACGAATCCGACAACGACCGTGCTGGATGTTCCGTTCACCAACGGCTATATCTATCCGACACCGTTCCCGCAATTCCAATGGACGTATGACACACGTGCAGCATTGATTTCGATCTACGAACTTCGTCCTGAACACCAATCCCTGGAAGATGCCATCGGCGCTTCCGATCCATATCTGCAAGTACGCATCGATAGAAAACTGACGGGCAATCTCAGCTCGTTCACTTATCCGCAAAGCGCGGCAAGCCGGCCAGGCATTGAATATCTTCGCGGCCCCAGACAACTGGAACGCGGGAAAATGTATGTAATCGTTTTGGACGGTATTACGACGGCATTTGGTTTCGAAGTGGAGCCGCTCCGTACGATCCGTTCATTCGCCATTGCCGATCCGCAGGGACAAGTGGTGATCAATATTCTTCAGACGACATTCGGGGGAAGTGAATTCCAGAATATCTTCAATCTGATCCAGGACCTGAATCTACAATTGAACGTCAATGGGATTACACTGAACGGTATCACGCTCAGTCCGCAGGATCTGCAAAAATTACTTCTTGAAAATAAAGACCGTATTTCTTCAGTACGATTTGAAGACTAAGGGGACGAAAGGAACAGTTATGAAACAATCATTACAATTTTTATTCATTCTTCTCCTTGCCTGTTCGGTCGTTTCGGTCACCACTGCACAAAAGAAAAAGGCACTGGCAACCATTTTTAAACCGGTCGGCACCGTGGATTATAAAGCCGGTGAGAAAGACTGGACGATCGCAAAACCGGCCACTCCCCTGATGGCCGGCGACATTGTGCGAACGCAGGAAAACTCATTTGCTATCGTGAAGTTCTTGGAAAATTCAGTCGTCCGGGTACAGGAAAAATCCGAAGTGACCATCAACGGCGAGATCGCAAAAGGTGAATTCTCTAAAAATGTTTACCTGCAGCGAGGTGAAGTCGGATTCCAGGTAAAGAAACGCGCGAACGAGAAATTCGAATTCTCCACACCGACATCCGTCGCATCCATCCGCGGCACCGGCGGTCTGCTCATTGCAGGAGCGGACAGCAACGATGTATTGATCCTGGGAAGTGGAAACGTAGATTTTAAGAACTTGATTTCGAACGCAATCATGAAAGTGAAAGCGGGCCAAACGGCATTTTCCATGTCAAACGGCACCATCAGAGTTGAAGAGTCGTCGCAGGAAGAGAAACGACTTATGAAACAGGGCACACAAAGCAATGGCGATAGCACTAAATCGGAAGGGAATAATCAACCAAGCGGGTCGCCGCAGGATTCCTCGACCTCCAGTTCGGGGATCACCATCGGGTTGACGATCAATGCTCCTGTCGGAAAGGAGAATCAAGATTTGTCGATCACCGTCGAAGTGACGCAATCATCCATCACGATGGATTCATTAAAGAAATCGGTATCGGACATGACATTCTACTACCGTCCGAAAGCGGATCAGGCGTTCAAAATGATCAAGGGCCAGCTTACGGATCGTTCGACAAAATTCACGATTCCAGGTGCCGATATCTTCTCGCCAAACATCGCCGTCTATGCGACATTACGGCTCCAGGATGGTTCGGAATTCAGCGCTCCGGCAGCATCTCCGGAATCAAACCCGATCCTGTTACCAATACAAGCAGGAAAAAAGAACGAACTGAAAATTCCTTTTACCGATCCGACGGGGAAAAAGAAGACCATGATCATCGAATATAAATGATCGAGTCTGCAATCACTCACTGGAACTACTGACAGCAGTCAAAACAGACTCATTTTTAAGACTGAATCGCTTGCAACTCTATGCCAGTTTTGATAGATTGCAGGCGATTTCTTTTATAACCTATCATCCCGAATGAAATCTCTCTCTCGTGCTCTATTATTACTCCTATTGTGTACGTTGCCGCTCGTTGCGCAGATCAATATCTATCTTAAAGGGATCCGACCGTTAAATACAACGGAACACCAACCTATCTCCCTTTCCGTGGAGCTGCAGCAATCATCCGAATTGTCGCGCATTGTATTGTATTACCGTCAATTCGGTCAATCGGAATATCGCACCCAGGAAATGCAAATCATGCGGGATTCTGCCGTCGCAGAGATTCCATCAAGCGATGTGATGCCGCCGTTCATCGAAGTCTACATCATGGCAACAACACAGGACGGAGTTGCTGAAACGTATCCTTTTGAAAATCCGCAGGTCAATCCCGCCCGGATCACTGTCGATGCGCCAGAAAAAAGTCAGACCGAAGTGATCATCTTAAGTCCTGAAGAAGGGGAACAAGTAAAAGAGGGCGAGACGTACATTTCCATCTCATTCGTGTATGCAGATACGACAATCGACAAATCTAAAACGAAGATCATGTTGAATGGGATCGACCTTTCCAGCAGTATGGTCATCTACGACGATCTGTTGATCGTTCCGCCTGATGTAATCCCTGCCGGTGCACTCAAAGGAGGAGCTAATCTCTCCGTTCAAACATATGATGTCAACGGAAACGAAGTATCATCCATGCGACGGGGGTTCACCGTGCTTACCGCACAACAGGCGGAAGAAATCGAAAGCGAGTTCCAGGGATACGGTAATGCGCAGGCTGAGTCACGGAACGAAAACATTAAAGGGACGAAGAAAACATACAATCGGCTGGATGCGAGAGCGTACGGTACCTATGCCAAATTCCTCCGAGCAAATGCGCTCATTACGGTGACGTCCGAAGAAAAACCAGAGAACCAGCCGCAAAACAGGTACTATCTGGGCATCGACGCGCGATATGCAAAGATAGGGCTTGGAGACGCCTATCCGAAATTTCCGTACACTATTATGGACGGCCGGCGCGTTCGCGGATATACATTTGATCTGCTGCTGGGAGCATTCAATGTGAATGTTGCCAACGGCGAGTTGCTGCGCAGGGTCGAGTTCAACGGATCACCGACGACACTCAAGCGAAATATGACCATCGTACGGCCGAGTTTCGGCAAGGGAGAAAAGTTCCAGTGGGGCTTCACCTACATGAAGGCAAAGGATGGATACGATCCGCTGCAGCCGGTGGTAGTCCGGCCGCAGGAGAATGTTGTTTTCGGTACCGATCTGCTGATCGCACTCGATGATCGAAGGATCGAATTCACCACGCAGACCGCTGTCAGTCTGAACAATGTCGATATTTCCAGTCCAATATTTAACAAAGACAGTATCGATGCCGCAATTGCGCGAGGAACATTCTCCGCAAGCGACGGCGATCAACTGAAAACATACCTGCCGATTTTGAAACGCTTCATTACACCCAATGAAAACCTTGTCCCGATCAATCCCGGCGGCGGCACGTCGCTTGTGTATGAAACGGGACTCTCCTTCAATTATTTTGGAAACTATCTGAAGGGGACGTTCATCCTGCACGGCAAAGACTATACCTCCGCCAGCGCTACGTCGCTTCGAAGGGATATCAAAGGTTTCAACGTGATCGACCGGTTGCGCATTTTGGATAACAGGTTGTTGGTAACGGGCAGTTATGAGCAATTGACAAACAATACGGCAAGCACCGAGATCGCTACAACAACCTACAAAACGATCAATACCGCAGTTTCGTATTATCCGTCCAAGAATTACCCGAATATCACGCTCGGATACGGATTGAACACCAACCACAATCCGATCAACCCGATACCTGCAGATTCGACCAGTATATCGCAGCAAATTGCGCTGCGGGCCATCGACGATAAGACAAACCGGTATTTCCTTCAAAGCTCGTATGATTTTCAGATGTGGGGACGCCACAATGCGTCATTGAACGTCGACATATCTGACAAGGATGATTTGACACCGAAGGAACAGGACGTCTCCACATTTAATATTCTCACATTGATCAGTACAGTTCATGATCCAAAACTGGAAAGTACTGTCGGATTGTCATTCAGCACGCTGGAATATCCTCAGATCGATTCGCTCGGTGTCCGCTCCAAGGCATCACTCGCCTATCAAACGATTTCGCTGAGCGGCCGGTATAAGTTGTATGAAGATGTGCTCCGTTGGAGTGCGACAATTGCCCCAACATTTGGCGATCTGGCGCGGACCGTCTTCGAAACAAGTCTTCAATACAGCATCACGGAACGGCAGATTGCAGTGCTGCAGTTCCAATTCATCGCAAACTCGTCTTCCGCACTTTCAACAACTGCAACGAGTAAAAATGATTCCTACGTCAGTCTGCTCTATCGCATAGATTTTTAATATGACATCGGCGCCTCCCCCATCCGACCGGCAGCTGCGCAACTGGCTTTCCCGCATCGCTGTCAGCGCCGGGATTGCCTTCATCGTGATCCTCTTCGTGCAGGATGCGATCTTCGGCTTCGGATTCTTCGAACGGACTTCTCTTTCCTTCATTGATCGGTCATTTGCCAAACGCGGGGTGCTCCCCGTTTCCAGAGATTCCCTGGACGTAATCATTGTCTCCATTTCGGACAAATCCGAAACGACTGTGCCGGATCGATTCCCGTTTCCACGCAGTTATTACGCTCGCGCCATCCGCAATCTAAACCGCGCCGGCGCCGCTGCCATCGGTATCGACTTGACGTTCGAACAGCCGGATACACGCGGTCCGCATCATGATGATGAACTCTATAAAGCAATTCAACAGTATAAGAATGTTGTTGTGGCAGGAAAAACGGATGTTCGAGATGAAGAAGCAACCGTAGCCCGTGCCGATGAGAATTTCCATTCGATTTTTTATTCTGCAGACAGTTCGGTCGGCAGCGTATTCGTCCCCAACGATGTGGATGGCGTTTACCGTAGATATATGCCGTTCGCGAAGATGCCGGGTCAGGAACGGTATATTCCATCCTTTGCGTTTGCAATGCTGAACAAAGTACTCGGCCTCCCTTCCACTGCTTATGCGGAGAATACTGATAGTTATTTTGTCATTGGCGGACGCCATATTCCGAAATTCGATGACGTGTCCATGCTCATCAATTACCAGGGGCATTCGGGAAAAACGTTCAAGGAATTCGACATCGTAGACATTTTGGATGATTCGGAATTCCAGACAGTCGAAGAACGGGAGCTGAATACTTCCATCAACATGTTCGACGATCCCGACATCGGCCTGATGAATGACGGAACATTTAAGGGGAAAGTGGTTTTGATCGGACCGTACTTTGCAGAATCAAAAGACTTGTTCAATGTGTCGGTGTCGGAACCGGGCTCCATCGACCGGAACCAGATGTACGGCGTTGAACTGCACGCCAATGCACTGCAGACCTTGATCCATCAGAATTATTTATATAAACTCTCTGCGTGGATGGAAGCAGCATTGATCCTCTTCCTTTCCATCCTTACATTCGCCGCAGTCACTTGGCTGAAACTCATCAAGACCCGCTATGCGTTCATGATCGAGTTCGTTGCAGTAATTGTCGCGGCAGGACTCATTGACGGTATCCTTTCACTCTCTTATTACGCCTTTGCCAATCACAACATGGTAATGCCTGTCGTCTCTCCGATTGCCGCGGTCATTCTGAATTACGTTGGAAGTGCCGTGTATCAGTATCTGACCGAGCGGAAGCAAAAGACGATGATCAAAGGAATGTTCAGTCAGTATCTGAATCCTTCGGTGGTGAATGAACTGATCGCCCATCCGGAAAAACTGCGGCTCGGCGGAGAGAAGAAAGAGCTGACGGTGTTCTTCTCCGATATTGCATCCTTTACCAATTTTTCGGAGAAGCTGGATGCCGTCGACCTTGTCGGGATACTGAACGAATATCTTAGTGCGATGACCGATATCATTTTAAAGAATAACGGTACGCTCGATAAGTATGTTGGCGACGCTGTGATGGCGGTGTGGGGTGCTCCGATGGAACTGCCCAATACTGCAAAAGCCGCCTGCCACGCAGCACTGCAAATGCAGGCAAAATGCCGGGAAATCGCGGAACGATGGGATAAGGAAGGAAAGCCGAAATTGGTCGTTCGTATGGGATTGAATACGGATTTCATGGTAGTCGGCAACGTAGGCGGCTCGAGCAGATTCGATTATACGGTGATCGGCGACGCGGTGAATCTCGGGTCCCGTATGGAAGGCGCCAATAAAACATACGGCACCCGCATTATGATTAGCGAACGGACACAGGAACTGGTGAAGGATGTGATGTTCTGCCGTGAGCTTGATTATCTGATCGTCAAAGGAAAAACAAAACCGATCCGCGTGTTCGAACTCATCGGGGAGACAGGCAAAGATGTCACTGATAAAACAATGGAAATAGTGAGCATCTACACACGCGGACTCGCATTGTACCGCGACAGGCAGTTCAAGCAGGCGGAAAAAGAATTTTTCTCCGCGCTCAAGATCAATGCAGATGACGGTCCTTCGCAATTGTATCTGCTGCGCACACAAGCCTACATGAAGAAACCGCCGCCAAAAGATTGGAACGGTGTGTTTGAATTGAAAACGAAATAGGATTTATTTTTAGATGTAGGACACCTTAAAGGTGTCCTACATCTTATACTAACGTTCGTAGAGCGTGGTTGCAAACGTGACCAGATCGTTCGTCAGAACATCGAATTCCGCCGATGCTTGTTCCTGCATCAATTCCAACTCCACTAGTACATCCTTCTTTTTGAACACCACGACGCGGCGCAGCAGTCCTTTTTCGGTATACGTGTAAGAAGAAAGATTCCGTTTCATATCAATGACGGCGGGAACACGCGTTACTCGATAATCTGCATTGTTCTCCGGGATCTTCGTCCTGAGAGAAATACCAGCGATCAGATTGATATCCTCATTCAGTAATACCTTCTGCGTTTCCGAATCCGCCTGTAGTTCTCTCAGCACCATCGTAGCGGAATAATCCCGGTTGATGATCCACATTTTGATCTGCGGTTGTTTGGATTTGGAGGTGATGTCTGCCCACCCTTCGGGAAGTATCGGACGATAAGCCGGCGTTATGATACCGTTCTTTTTTACGGCGGGAGCATTTCCGTTGGAACGGGTGACCAAAGTGGAACAAGAAGAGAACACGATCGCTGAAGAGAGCGCGATCATAAATAGTGCGGTGTGCGAAATGCTGGTCATGTGCGCGGCGAAATCCCGGCCGCATGTAACAGAAGATCTATTCTGCGCCACGTCGGTATTTCTCTTCTTCCAGCGTTAAACGGAGCGAGATGCGGTGCGTGTTGCCGAGCTGATCGGCTGCATCGAATTTTGCGAAGGAGTAGTCGATATCCAGTTTGCGCAGGTGGATACCGGCGCCGAGCGTCATACTGCCGATGTCGTTATATCCAGCACGGACAGCGACAATGTTCTTGTAATCGAATTCAATACCGGCCTGTGGATCAAAACTGACGGGACCAACATTTGCAACTGCAGAGAACCTTCTGTTTTCAAAACGGACGTCGGTACCAAGAGCGGGAGTTAGTCTTCCGCTGAAGACCTCCAGACAATAGGCGATACCGAGTTTCAGCGTCGGCGAAATAAGTTCGTTGGTGCCGGTGTTCCAGGAAACGAGCGTCGTTGTAGCATCTTGTAGATTGGCGGCAAGTACAAAATATTCTGTTGCCATATATTGCATACCGATGTCGAAACCGATCCCGGTACCGTGGAATTCCCCTGCATTGCGGCGGATCAGTTTCACATTTGCGCCGTAATAGAAATTTTCAGAATACTGTTTCGCATATGTTCCGTAAATAACCCAGTCGGCCCAATTAAAAAAAGTTATTGCATTGTAATCGGGACGAAGATTTGCGCCGTCGTCGAACAAACCGTTGCCATTGCTGTCCGCCCATGCTTTGCGTGTATCGGGAATACCGTCCACACCCAGGCGGATAATGCTGATGCCGTATGATTCGGCGTTAAAGATCGATTCCTTCGTTTCCGGATCGACACTGTTTACGCCGGAGGGAAAAGCAAATGCTGCATAGTCATAATTAATCAGATTGCCATACCGCTCGTCGTGAGAAAGGGCGATCTGGGGATATTCAATGTGGGCAAGTCCGGCAGGATTCCAATATCCGGCGGTGACATCGTTCGCCAATGCGGTATAAGCGCTGCCAACGCCAAGCGCGCGGCCGCCAATACCGATGGTCATAAATTCACCGGCATATTTTCCAAAGGTCTGACCTGAGGTAAAAGCTGGCAAAAGAGCTGTTATTAACAAAGCAAATCGAGTTTTCATACTTCCTCACAGAACATATAAAACGAAAAAACCGAATTTCTCTCCTCTTCAATCCACGAGTGAAATTCGGTTGATATTGTTAGAGAAAATTCATGAATGGAACATCATTATCAAAAAATCTCTAACAAATATTCTGTGCATTTCTCCTTTGTTCTTTTCAAAGATACAGATTTTTGGAATAAAGTCAAATATCGCTTTCCACTGGTTCCCAAACGGAGTTTGGGAACCAGGTAAAAGAAAATCACGTCATGCCCTGATGTTTCTGCAGGGCATCTCGCTATGGATTCCCGCTAGAAACATACGGGAATGACGAGTGCTTTATAAGTGAAGCAGAGCTTCATTGCTATTGCGTTCCCAAACGGAGTTTGGGAACGAGATGAAGTGCTTTTGAAAGTAAGGGTGACACAGAAGAAAGCCCGTCT
>JBAYJG010000087.1:0-10595 GCA_041665225.1 Bacteroidota bacterium | reverse complement strand
TGATGTTCGTCCAGTGCTTCCAGCGTAAGTTCGGCATCATTCTGGCTATCCTCTACAAGGAGGATCCGTTTCAATTGAGAGTTCATGATCAATGTCCTTCCTGTTTGACGGGCAATGAAAAATAGAATACCGCTCCCTCGTTAACTATTCCTTCAGCCCATGTTTCGCCGCCATGCCGCTGGATGATCCTATGCACATTGGCAAGGCCGATCCCGGTTCCTTCAAATTGTGCATCGGAATGCAGCCGCTGAAAGACGCCGAAGAGTTTGTGCTTATACTGCATATCGAAACCGACACCATTATCCCGAACAAAGAATATGTGTCGTGTTCCATCGCTGTCGTGACCGATTTCGATCACGGCATGTTCCCGCGTTCTGGTATATTTCACGGCATTCGAGAGCAGATTGACAATAACCACACGTATCATGGCGGGATCGGCGCTTACTTCCGGCAGGCGGGCAATATTCCATGTAATAGTTCGTTTTGCTGTCTCTTCGGCCAGGGACTGGATAACGGCATCGATGTGTTCCCTTAAATGGACAGTCGTTTTCGCCATCTCCGTCCGGCCCATGCGTGAAAAGATCAGCAGGTCGTCGATCAATTGCCCCATTTGCTTCGCGGAGTCCGCAATAATGGAGAGGTACCGCTGTCCTTTCGCGTTCAATCCATCTGCGGCATTCTTCTGCAACAGTTCGATGAATCCGTTAATATGCCGCAGTGGTGCCCGCAGATCATGGGAGACAGAGTAAGAAAAAGATTCCAGTTCCCGGTTGGCGATCTGGAGATCCAGGCTGAGTTTTTTCAGCTCTTGTGTCCGTTGAAAGATCTCTATCTCCATCGTTTCCAGTCTGGAGTGGAGTTGCGGATCGTTTTCTATTTTCACCACGGTATTGTTCTTCTGCAGAACGAAATCTGTGACATCTTCCACGCGATGGATGATGAATTCGATCTTGTTTTCTTCACTGAAAACTGGGGAATTGATCGGGCTCCAGTACCGTACTTCGAACTCTCCGGACGGTGTACGAACATCGTATTTTTGTATTGCCATTGTATCGCTGGTACCTGTTTTCAGTACTCTGTTCAATGATGTATGAAGATTCCGTACACCGTCGGCAGTCGGATCATCTGGATTATCGGGAAACACGTCGAAGAGATACCGCCCGGCGATCTCTTCCCGTTTTGTCATTGTTGCTCTTAAATACGCTTCGCTGGCACCCGCGATGATAAGATCGGATCGTAATACCAGGTATAGTCCGGGGACGGATTCAAAGAGCGTTTTGAATTGTCGCTGCAGATTTTCGATCTGTTTGGTCCGTTCTTTTACCATCTCTTCCAAATGTTCCTGATACGTCCGCACCTCATCCTTCAGCTTCTTTTGCTGTGTGATATCGGCGGAAAGGATAAATATGCCTTCTGGTACCGGTTCCAGAGAAAGGTTAAACCAACCGGAAGACCCATCTGGGAAAACAAATTCATTTTCCATTTGGCGATGTATCTGGTCTTTCATGGAGAGCTGGAGGGCGGCGAACAGAGAAGTCTGTTCAATACCCGGATATACTTCCATCATCGTCCGACCGACCAATTGTTCCGGTGTGCTTCGACCGTGTGCAGCGGCGGCCGGATTAACATACAGATACCGAAAATCATGGTCGATGACCTGACATCCTTCCATCATATTGTTCAAGGTATTGCGGTGTTGTTCTTCACTTTTCCTCAGCAGCGTTGTTCGTTCCAACACCCGTTGTTCCAGGTCGTCGTTCAATAGACGGAGTTGTTCTTCCGCTATGTGCCGTCCCGTCAGGTCGCGCCGAATGAAGCTGAAAATGACAGAGAAAACCAACAGTACGCCGCCAATAAGAGTGACATTAATGGAAACAGTAGCAGCTATTCGCTCCTTGCGGTTTGTCACCTGATGTTCCAGACGGTGGTGCTCACGATCTTTTATACGTGTAATCAAGATACGGAGCGAATCCATCGTCATTTTTTCCATCCGACTGAGGGATGAAAATGTTGGTGCATACGAATTGCTGGACCGGCGCATCGCTATCCCCGTCTCGAGCATCAAATGATGCCGATTGATGAACCGTTCCGCATCACCGAGAAGCCCAACTACTACGGAGTCATCCGAACTTAAGGATCGCATCGAATCGAGCATTTGCGGGATGGAAATCTCAGCATGATGGAATGGTTTAAGAAAATCCTCCTCACGCGTGATAATGTATCCACGTGCTGCAGTCTGAGCATCTTTTTCACCGGAGATCAGTGACTCAAGTATCTCCAGTACAGTATATGTACGGATGAGTGTTGTGCCTGCGCCAACAGATCTCAACGTATATTGATAGGAAATAATACTGATAGCCAACACTGCTACCAAAGACAGACTGAAACCGGTATAGATGATCTTGTCTATTGAAATTCCGATAGACTGGAGCCTGTAGTTTTCCTGTTTCAATGCAAGACTTGTGATTCCCGCACCGAGGATGATGAATGCAATGGAAGTGTTCAACGAAGGCGGAATGGAGCTTGTGCCGTACAAAATGGGAGAACCAATAAGATATGAGAATGAAAATAACATGCCCAGAGACCAGACGATAATCGACAGTGTGAAAGCGATTTGTTCGAACAGTTCACGCTGCCTTTGGACGGAGAGTAACCATAACGCCATTGAAGCACAGACAAAAATGCCGGCGGTAAAAAAGGACATTTTTCCTGCTCCGGCAATATTGTAATGATTAGCGGAGAAGAGGAATATCATTGAATCGGCAGAACGCTTGACGATTTCGAGGTGTTCAGCGGAGGTAAAGATCGCTATAAAACATACAAGAAGAACAATACCCTGTGCAGTCTTATGCAAGGATCGGATAGAGCCCAACGAAGAACTGCAGAAAACCGTCAGGCTGATCCCCAACAAGAAAAAACAGGCTGCGGTGTTTGGCGCCATTGGAATGTAGCTGCTGCCCACGCTGGTCAGTAACGGACTATTCAAAACCCATCCGGCAATGGCGGCCGCAGCGATCATCATGGTAAGAAGAGCTGCGATACGGCATACCATCGCAAATCGGTTTACCATAGTATCCTCTGATTCTTATTCTAAAAAATGCTTTCCCTTTTAATGAAGCAATGAGACGATGTGTGTACGTCCGGGAGTAATGAGAACGTTTATTTTTCAAATCAAACGTTCTTAGAATTCTATGCAATGTCAATACCAAGAATTAGGTATTTTTATAAATTGCGTGTTTTATTCCTGAAATATCACTGACAGTTTTATCTTGAAATCACAATGGGAGGTACAATGCAGACATAGTATGTGATCAAGTCAATACGGTAACCCTTGTGGCATAGGGAGGAAAGGTGTTTTGACAATTCAGGAGTACGTTTCGATTGGACGTAGGGAAGAAGCTGTGTGAAAAGCAAAAGTCAGCGATATGTTCTTTTCCAGAGAATGTCACCCGATCAATTTTTCGGAATTCATCAGGATGACCACCGCATGTGCGAGATTTTCTGACTCCTCTTTTTTTGCAGAGAGCAGAAAACGCCGTTTGATGCCGTTCACCGTTGCGAATGCGATCTCGAATGCTTCGATGATCCCATTTTTCTGCAATGCAGTCTCAATGGCGGAGATTTGTCCGAGGGGCAGATCGTTCAGGATGCGCTGCAGGTCGTATTCCGTCTCTGCATTGAACATATCCAGGATGGTCCTGTTCGCTTCGAAAACGATGAGCGGTGCGAAACTCAATTTCATCATTCCCGCAAGCGAATTTTCAAAAAGTGCTTTATACCGCTGTTCGCTTTTTTTGATCTCGTCGATCTTCTTCTGTTGCTCGTCGATGATCCGATTATTGGTGGAAATCAGAGTGTAGACATACGCAACAGCAAAGAGAGCGATAATGCCGCTGGCGATGAGCACGACGAGGAATGTGTCGCTCAAAATATTTTGCACGCAAAACTCCTGGCATAAAGGATATTGGCGAAGATCGTGAATCCCCAGTTGATATGCCACATGATGTTGAAGTATTCGATCCCCATAGCAAGGACTTGGTTGCTCAACGCGATGACAATGATCGTACCGGCGCTGTACAACAGCACTCCTGATGCGATCCAAAAAACGGAATGGCGAATCACGGAGTGCTGGGTGATACGGACGAGAGAATTCAGTATGATAACGGAAGCGATGATCAGCATAAGCATCGCTATGCTTAAATTGATCTCGCTGAAATGCTGGGGATCCTCAAAATAAAATTTGTTGATAATCCATGTCAGGCTATAGAACATAGCCGAATACTGAAAAATATCCTTCAAACGCCGATTTGTCGTCCAAGCATGATAGACATACAGGATGCAAAAGAGTTCCACGATCTGGTGAAAATCTACCAACCACATGTTGCTTTTTCCCATTCTGCCCAGAACGAATTCTACGAGCAAATGCAGTACGGAGAATCCGCTAAATGCGGCGAACAGTTTCATAGGAAACCGGGAAGCCTTCCAGTATCGCAGTCCGGCCCCGAGGGGAAGCAGGGCCGATGCGGCTGCAATATGGGCGAATACTGGTATCTGCATGTTATTTCACAATGGTGGTTTCTAAATCACAATATGGAGGACATGGATAGGTTCGTTCGGCAACGGTGGAAGTTGTCATGTCTTTCCCTAGCGAATCGACACCCACTAAGACGATCGTCGGCGTTCCATCATCCATCTTTGCGTAGTAGTATCGGATGCCAACCACTCCCTTTTGCGAGAGCATCTTGTCGAAGACGTCGCGGAAAAACATTCCGCCTTTGGTCTTCATCTGCATTGCGTCTTTCTGCAGGTTCCCGATGAATTTTTTTGCGCTGTCCACAGGGATTTCATGACTGTGTGTTTTTTTCGGCAGTGTCTGTGCGGACGTAGTGTGTGTGACGATCAGCAGTGCCAACAGCATGCAGAGTGCCGAACAGAAGCGGGCTCGTGTTGTCATATAGTCCTTTCGTATGGTGAAGAGAATGAAGAATACATCTTGTATGGAATTGTAAAACATAAGAAAAAAAAGAACGCATCTCAAATGATTTCACAATCAAACAAATTCTGGTTATCTTCACTCCATGAAAATTCCGCAGGAAAAGATTGATGAGATTCGCGCCGCTTCGGACGTGGTGGATGTTGTTTCCACATATGTCCGTTTGAAAAAACGGGGAAAGGATTACCTTGGTCTTTGTCCATTTCATCAGGAAAAAACGCCGTCGTTCAGCGTCAGTCCCCAGAAACAACTCTTCTACTGCTTTGGCTGTCACCGCGGCGGCGATGTAGTGAAATTTGTGATGGAATACGAGAAATCCTCCTATGTTGAAGCGTTGGAACAGCTGGCTGAACGGGCCGGCATCACCATTACGAGGACGGAGGAAGCGTATGAAGCGGCAAGCGAAACGGAAAAGCTCTATGCTGTGATGGCATTTGCTGCCCGGACGTTTTTTCAAAATCTCACTAAAACGAACGAGGGAGAATTCGCTCTGAACTATTTCCGTGACCGGGGATTTACCAATCCGACAATGACTGCGTTCGGACTGGGCTATTCCTTGAGGGGTTGGGAATCACTGTTGAAAAAAGCGCAAGAGGAAGGAATTGAGCCAGAATCATTGGAAAAGGTCGGGCTGCTGCGCCGGAGGGACGACGGATCGTATTATGACACGTTCCGCGGACGGGCAATGTTCCCGATCTTCAACACCTCCGGCAGGGTGATCGCTTTCGGTGCACGCAAATTGTATGATGATGATACTCTTGGAAAGTACATCAATTCTCCTGAGACACCGATCTATCATAAAAGCAAAGTGCTGTATGGATTGCTGCAAGCCAAAGATGCAATCCGCGAGAAGAATTTTGTCGTATTGGTAGAAGGGTATGCGGACCTGATCTCGGTATTTCAGGCCGGGATCACCAATATCGTTGCTTCCAGCGGTACAGCATTAACAACGGAACAGATTCAGCTTATTTCGCGGTATACAAAAAACATTACGCTGGTGTACGATGCAGACTCCGCCGGTGCGAATGCTATGATGCGCGGCGTTGATCTGATCCTTGAAGGAGGATTGGATGTTCGGATCGTCCAACTGCCCGAGGGGGACGACCCCGATTCGTTCGTGCGGAAGAACGGCGGTGCAGCGTTTGAAGAACTGGTAAAGAAGTCGGTGACGTTCATTGACTATAAAGCAAATGAATTCCGACATGCAGGGAAATTCGATACGCCGGAAGGAAAGACTGAAGCGGTGCGGGGTCTGGTGCAAACCATCGCAAAAATCCCCGATCAATTGAAACGGTCGTTTTTTATCAAAGATGTTGCCGAGAAGTACGATCTCTACGAATCGACCTTGTACGGCGAACTGGAAAAATTCACCCGGCGCGTTCCCCAGCGGTTCGTGCAGACAGTGAAAACGGAAGTGCAGGAGGAGGAACAGGCGGTTCGCGAACGGAAAGTGATCTCCGAAGAGATGCCGTTGGAGGAAAAAGAAATTCTTGCTGCAGTGTTGGAAGACCCAAGAGAAATGATTCCGTTCGTGTTCCGATCCGTCAGTCCGGACGATTTCACCCATCCGTCGGCCAAACGCATTGCAGGACTGATCCTGCTGCTGTTTGATGAGACGGGAAGCGTGGAGCCGCAGCAATTGATCGAACAGATCTCGGATGAACAAGAAAAGACCATCGTAGCGAATGTCACGTTCAACCGATACCACCTTGGGGACCGCTGGAGTAAGATCGGCAGCAGGGCGAGCGAAACGAGGCTGTATGAGATCGCACTGGGAGCTGTGAAGACCTTGAAGAAAAAACAGTTTGAAAAGGAACTTGGCGAGAATAGATCTGCTATGAAAAATGCTGCCCTGCAGGGATCAGACACCATTCCCTACCTGAAACGGCAGCAGGAAATCCTTACCTTGCTGAAGGAAATCGAAGGTTTGAAACTGATGAAAGGGTAATTCACGTATCGTGCGTACCGATCTTTTCTACGAACAGCTTCCAACGATCGACCGGTTTTCCGATCTTTCCTCCGTCGATGTGTATCAGCAGCTTCCTGATGATTGGTATGTTGCGGTTTCCGACGTGAAAGATTCCACCGGAATGATTCGCCGCGGCAAGTACAAGGAAGTAAATCTGATTGGTGCTTCCACGATCATGGCCATCCTGAATATTACAAAGTCATTCTCCATTCCTTTTATTTTCGGAGGGGACGGAGCGGCCCTGTGCATCCCGCACTCTCTGCTGCAGCAAACACGGCAAGCCCTTCTTGCCACCAGAAACATGGCGCGTGATCTGTACGAGATCGATCTTCGTGTCGGAATTGTTCCTGTATCGTTTATCCGCGAACGAGGCTTTGACGTACTGGTGGCGCGCAGCAGGCTTTCCGCATCATATACTCAGGCGGCATTCAGTGGAGGCGGATTGCAGTTTGCCGAAGAATGTTTGAAGGATCCTGTGTTGTCATTCCGTTTTTCCATCGATGACACGACAGTAGTAGCGAAAGGGGATTTTACCGGATTGGAATGCCGGTGGCAGAACGTTCCCAGTGCGCATGAGGAGATCGTCTCTCTTATTGTGCAGGCATCAGGGAATAATAATCAGGAACGCAATGCGGTGTATCGCAGCGTCCTGGCTGCGATCGGTTCGATTTACGGCGATGATGCGCAGTGTCATCCCGTACAGGAAGATCAGCTGCAGATGTCGCTCGGTGAACAATCCCTCTCCGGTGAGTCCGACATCCGGACCTATGGCCGCGGAACGATGGCACGATTGAAATATTGGTTTACGATCCGATGGAATGTGCTGCTGGGAAAATTTTTGATGGCGGTGAAATATACAACGTCCTCTACCGAATGGGGGACATATAAACAACGGCTGATTCACAATACCGACTTCAAGAAGTTCGACGACAAGATCCGCCAGGTGCTTTCCGGGTCCGTCAATCAACGAGAACAGCTGGAACGTTATCTTTCTCAACAACATCAACAGGGCAAACTGGTGTTCGGTATCCACGTTGCTTCGCACGCTTTGATCACCTGCCTGCTTTTCAACTACAGCGACGCGCATGTGCATCTGGTGGATGCTGATAACGGCGGGTATGCTGTTGCAGCAGAGAAGATGAAAGAACAATTGAAACAATTCTCTTCCCTAAATCTATAAAAAGGCCGTTTCCCGGCTTTTTTGTCATTTCTTTCCTTTTAGGACTTACTCTTTCGAATACTACAGTGCAGAAATTTTCGGCACTATATCGAAAATGTATGTACTTCACTAAAAGTCCCTTTAGCGAAATTATTCCTTCGCCGTGTTGCTTCACATCTATAAATGTAAGGATATGCTTATGAAATATTTTACACTGTTATGCTTTGCAATATTACTCCTCAACAATTTCTACGGCTGTGCATCATCAGAACTGACGATGGGAAGACTGTTATTACATAATGAACGGTATGTAGAAGCAATTGTACCATTGAATGAGGCTGTAAAAAAGAATCCGAAAGATTTTGAGGCGTGGTACAATCTGGGATATGCATATTATATGGTCGGGTATTATGAAGGAATGAACAAAGCGTTCCAGCAATGTCATCAACTGACGACCATTCACGATGAAAGTATTGCAAAATTCCCGATCGACAACTGGGTGCTGGGTCGGTTCGGCACAGAATCAGTGGATACCGAAAAGAGAATTTCACCGCTGATTGCTGCGAGCCGTGACGGTAACCGTTCTACCGTAGATTCATTGCTACAGTATTCAAAAAATATTGATGTGATGGATATTGATGGAAAAACAGCACTGATCTATGCAGCAGAGAATGGAAACACCGAAATTGTCCGATCGCTTATTAACGCTGGGGCCAACGTCAATGCTCAGGATAATAGAGGTAATACAGCACTTCATCTTGCTTGCCTGAGTAATCACTATGAAACCGTTACTATGTTACTTCCTCTAATGAAGAATCCTTCTCAAATAGACAAGTACAGTAATACAGCGTTGCATGTAGCATGTATGAATGAAAAGAATTTCTTTATTATAGATTATCTTCTGAAGAATTCCTTAGGCGTAAACGATAAAGGAAGTTCTGGTCGTACACCCCTTTCATTCGCGAGCCAGTTTTGCAATCAGGATATCATTACTCTGTTGATTGATCATGGAGCCAGGTTGAACGACGTTGACATCCATGGTTGGAATGCACTATTCTACGCTGTTTCATCGGGAAGAGATGATTCGACCAGAAATCTTGTTCCATTGTTATGGACAGTGGAAAACAAGCAGAATAAACAAAGTTATTTCTTCGCGGACCATTATGCTGCGGCAAATTTTCATGTTAATGCATTGAAAGAATTATTAAAACGCGACAATAAGGCCGATAAGATTGATGACGAGGGACGAACGCCATTAATGGATGCAGCCGATACCGGAAACGTTAAAAGCATTGAACTCTTATTGATCTACGGAGCCAATATCAATGCGGCAACGGTGGATGGATATACTCCGCTTGTGTTTGCCGTAAGGGGGAATAAATATGATGCCGCCAAATATCTAATCCGAAAAGGTGCACTGGTAAATGTCAAAACAAAGAGCGGATTAACTCCGTTACTGTTTGCTTGCAGTGTCAGCGACGAGATGATGCTTTTGTTACTTGAAAATGGAGCTGACCAGAATGTAGAGTATAAGACCTGGACGCCATTAATGTATGCTGCTGCCCACAATTATTACAAAACGATTACCTACCTCCTTCAAACGTATAAGGACGGTAAGCAACTTCTTAAAAGAAATGACAACGGCATTCATTCCTTCGATATTGCATTAAGCTATAAAAATTATCTGATTGTTGAACAGATGATAAAACGATTTCCCGAATTACTAAAAGAAACGAAGAGTCTTGAAAAATACGGGAAAGAGATACAATATGATGCGTTATCGCACAGAGAGAAATACGCATTGGAGTATCCTAAAATAAAACTCGACAGTCTGATTCACTATTTTGACAATTTAGGATACAATAAATATGTAATGAAATATGCCGAACTCGGCATTAGTCTCTATCAAAATGAAATCATGTATTATAAAAGTGCTTTTCGGGCTGCAGTGAATCTGTTGAATCAAACAGGCAATCAATATTATTTATTGGCAGGGTATGATGCGATTCCGGAAGATTACCGAACTGTGCATGCGTTATCGGAGTATTATTATTCCCTTGGTAAGAAAGTAGAGGCAAAGGAGTATCTACTGAAAGCCATTGCAATGAATCCGAAAGACACCATACTATACTTGGATCTTTTTAAAGTGATTCCTGTGGATTCTTCTGAAGAAGTGAGAGGATATGCGGACCAAATGATCAGGCAATTTCCCAATTATTTGAATGGATATATATTTAAAGCGTGGAATGCTAGCTCACGTAAAAATTTTCAGGAATCAATACGGCTAATAAAGGCCATGCCCCCCGATCTCCAAAATGATGTGAATATTCAGGGTTTGTTAGCTATCAATTACTTCCTACTAGAGGAATATGAGACAGCTTCTGGATATGCAGAACAAATCATTAGTAAGGATTCGTCATATTCTTCTATCTATGCTCTCATGGGCACCATTTGCTTCATGGAAAAGAAATATC
>JBAYJG010000086.1:0-10609 GCA_041665225.1 Bacteroidota bacterium | reverse complement strand
TTCTGTGATATCCCTGATAATTTGGGAGAAACCTTTCGCTTTTCCTGCGTGATCATACAACGGCGTAATTCCCACGGTAGCAACAAATTCGCTGCCATCCTTACGGATTCGAATCGCTTCTTCTTCGTAGGATCCTTGCTCTGCCGCGATCTTCAGGATCTGCTCTGGACTGATAGAACCCGTTTGCCTGTGCGGGGAAAAAACTGAGAAGTGTTCACCGATGATCTCTTCCACGGAATATCCGGTGATGGCCTTTGCACCGTTATTCCAGCTGACAATGCAGCCGTTGGTATCCAGCATGAGGATGGCGTAATCTTTGATTCCATCGACAAGCATGCGCAGCCGTTCTTCGCTGTCGTGCAGCGTCTGCTCATATTTGATACGTTCTGTGACGTCGCGCAGGATAATGGTATTGATCTTTTTTCCTTTGGACGTTGATTGCGAAATAGATGCTTCGATTGGGAACATTTCGCCTGTCATACGGATGCCGACCATATCATCCAGCGATCCGATCATGTTCACCAACGCGTCGGAAATCCCCGTTGTTGATTGATGTTCCGGAATATTCATTTGCAAACGGTGCGGAAGGAATTGGTCTAAGGGTACACCCATTGCTTCGCCGGCACTACAACCGAACATTCGTTCGGCGGCTGCGTTGAACAGAATGACTTTTTGTTCTTCACCAACCGAAATGACTGCGTCAAACGCTGAATCCAGAATCCCTTTAAATTGTGTTTCGGTGAACTGCAGTTGGTCAAGCGTTTCCGAGTGTTGTCGCGTTGAATAGATAATGATGACGTAGAGCAGCAACGCACTGGTAAGAACAAAGATCAATCCTTTGAGCATGGAAAATTGTTCGATCAGTGCATGATCGCGGACAATCAGAAACAGGATGGTGTCGCTGAGAAGGATCCATAGCGTGCTGAAGATCGTGTAAATGATGATGGTTTTTGGGGCGGTGCTTATGTTCTTCAGGAATGCCATACGCGTTCCGTAATCTTGTAAATCTCACCGAGGAAGTCAAAACAAATAATTGGAACTGCATTATCGTTGCTTCAGGTATTGCGGCCGCTTGACGCACCCGGTTATAAACCGAGCAATTCTTCGGAGAATTTGAAACTCATCCGGATAAACGGACCTTGCGACCACAGGGTATAGTCCACAAGATCGCGTTCTTTGTACCCCTTAAAGTTATATCCGACCGTCAGCCGAACATTGCGGTAAACGACATAACCAGCGTCGAGGCTGTATCCGTTCATTTTATCCCCCGCCTCCAGTTGATGCAACAAACGATATTCAGCACCGGCATTCAGGTCATCGGTGATGTCATACTCCGTCCTGAGAAGATAGAAATTCGTATTGGTTGTTGCGCCGAAGTTGACAGAGTTTTCCGTCGATGCTTTATAAGCATATTTCACGCCGATCTCCAGACGCTGCACTGGTTCAATGAACGCATGCATCGAGATGATGGAAGTATGATAATCGATGAATGGTGCGAGGTAATGGTTCTTATCCACTTTCACTTCGTATTTCGCAATGACGTTCAGCCAGTTCTCTTCCACCGGCCGGTAGGCAAGCCCGGTAATCAGATGTTCCAGATTGCGGTAACTTGCCGACTGTTTTGCGCTTTCATTCCCGCTGAGATATTTGATGATCATGCTGAAGTCCCGTTCAAAACGGTAATCACCGGCAAATGTGAAATTCGTTTTATCTGTCGTAGAATTTTCTCCAAATTCCACTTTTGTCGTTACTTTCAGCGGCATTTTTGGCAGATACTCCAATGCGGCGGAATAGGCAGAATGGTCTTGTGTCGATGCTTCGCCGACCCGCTGACCAAGCGCTTTCGTCTTTTCATATCCGAGATACCCATACAGATCTTCGGTCATTGTAATCTTATTCTTCAAACCGATGCTCACCTGGTTCCGGTAGGCGCCGATAGCATTCCCGATTTCGTATTTTCCATATGCTTGTGTATTCTCCAGCAGGTTGGCGTTAAAACCAAGTGTGGACATCAAACCGCCACCTTCATAGAATTTCTCCTGCACATTTACCCCGAGATCATCGGTCACTCTATATTCACCAACAAAGGAAGTCGCGTTGGGTCGGGTTAATTCCGGAGATGATCCGAGATTCCGTTCATGAAATCCTGAGAGTTTCAACCGCTGGCTGTAGGAATAATCCACTTTCGCAGTACCAAGCGTCGAGTGTGTAGCAAGAAACGGTTTCAACGTATCGGGATTCGATCCGTCATACTGCACATCCTCGATCTTCATCTGTCCGGAAACATTTGCCGATAATTTCTGTTCAATGCCGGCAGAGATTGACTTCAATTCATTTGTCCCCCCAACGCTCGTCACCTGGTGGGTGTGATAGAATTCGGACATCACTTTCGTTGAATGCGAAACAGAATAATCCCCGCCGACGCCATACTTGATCGTTCCGAGTTCTCGTCTGCCGCCGATCTGGGTTTCGTTCGTAAATCCTTTTTCAACCCGACGATAATAACTGTTCAATCGCAGTCCGGCAACCGGCGAACTTGCAGCATTGAATTTATACGCCAAACCGTTACCGGAAACATTGGAAGAACGGGCAAATTCACCTCCGAGTGAGAGCATCGATCCGAAGGAATATTTGGCGTCAGTGCCAAGCATGGTAAAGTTGCTCGGTGATTGTTCTTCGGTCACACCGGTAAATCCGACAGAGAAATTGTCATTGAACTGATGTTCAGCACGGCCGCCGGCGATGTACGACATTGCCGTTCCAGTTTTTGCTTCGAACGAAACCATAATATAGACGGGATTGCCGTCCTGATCCACGGCAGGAACAGGCTGTTTGAAGAAGACCGAGCCCTGCGTATAATCAATATCGTAATCGCTGAACCGCGTTTTATATTCCACCTTCAACAGGACTTCAGAATGGAACCGGTCGCGTGTTTCAATACGAATCTTTTCCGTCCCGGGAGTAATATCCGTATATCCCAAATTATAGAAACCAGACAATCCCTGACCGCGCAATTCAATTTGTGTGGCACGACGGTCGGTCAATGAACCGAATCCGGAAATGCGCCATTGTTTATCGCGGTGACCAAACTTCAATCCGTTCAATGTCCGATTATAGGAAATGAATTCCTGTCCCGTCAGATCAGTATTGTAATCACCGAACAGCCCGTAGGTTTGGTTCTTTTCCAGCTTAAGATAGAGGTTGCGATTCGTCTGGATATCATAGAATAACATGCTGTTGTCGCCATAAATACTATACAGATAATCAGGATCGAGTTCGCGGAAGTACCGTCCCCTGTTCTTCCGGTCCGTATCGAGCGATGCGGTCAGCAGATATTCATCATACACTGTGCCGCGGGCATAAAACGCAGTTCGTCCATCCGTTGTCAATCCTGACGGGAACGAACGATCGTCAAGCAATTGCGACCTGTCGCCTTTTGCGGAATAGGAACCGGCGGTTGCGTGGGCAAGGCCGACCAGTGTAAAGGGCTCCTTTGGTGTGTTTAGATTAATTTCTTTCTCCGTGATGATCTGTGCCGTTTGTACAGAGATCCTGGCTACGCCTGCACTAATGCCAGCACGATATTCGAATTCTGCGACACCATTGTTTACCGCGATCTGAACGCCACGGCGGGAAGAATCTGCATCCGGTGTAGCGATACTGCCGCTATCCGCACCAACGGTGACATAGATATCATTAGGAATGATATACCCCCATTGATCGAACACCCTGGCTGCAGCCGTAACCGTTGAACGGCCGTTAGCTTCCACTGCTTCTTTTTCCATATCCAGTTCTATCTTTGCCGGTGCCCCAAGGATGTGCATCATTCGTGTATCATAGAATGCCACCGTGCCGTCGGGATTGACGATACGTACTTCGAAAGTCACATTACCCTGCGGCACTTCCACGTTAATGAAGTCTACCAGCCCGTCCGGCCGGACGGCGTGCTTCATAGCAAATACTCCGTTCACATACAATTCTGCGTCGAATCCGGAAACACTCTGCGCGGTCACTGCCTGTCGGGTTAAAGCGCTGACAGTGCTGTCGTGAGCAGGAGTAATGATTTGCAATTGAGCATAGGCACTTCCGCTTATGAACACCAATGCCGTTAGGAGATATGTTGTAAGTTTATTCATTATCGCTGATTCCGGACCAACATTCGTTTCTTTCTGATCTCGATCGCGGCGCGGGGCGCTGTTTTCTCCGTGATGGTGCCGTCCTGCTGGATCGTGCGCACAGTATAGTCATCCATCAATACCGCTTCGTCTTTCGCGTCGTCGGAAACTTCTGCAATATAATATAATTGAATTGTGCTGTCGGTATTCGAACAATAGATTGTTAATACTTTCCCTTTCACAAGAACGCTATCTACACCGCGGACTGTGGTGACCGTTTGTGAGACCAGCGTCAATCCATCCGGAATCGTATCAATGATCATGGTCTTCACAGTATTCCGTTTCACTTTCCGCTGGAGATCCAGTTTCAGAATATACCGCTCTTTTGATTTATCCCGCATCATTGTTTCAATTCCTTTGGGTGCATGCTTCGGCAGAAGAGTTTCTACGACGAGCCGTGAGGAATCCACGCCCCCTTCCGGAAGAACCTTCTGTGCAAACTCACTGCGGAGGATGCGCATTTCGATGCGGCGGTTCACTTGCTTCCCTTCCATCGTATAATTCGAGGCCAATGGACGGAACTCGCCGTAACCGATCGTTTGCAGCCGTTCCGGCGCAATGCCGTAGTTGGTGACCAGCTTTTGTTTGATCGTATTTGCCCGCGCAATGGAGAGTGCTATGTTCGTCGGAAATTCTTTCGTCTTTATCGGCGAAGAATCCGTATGGCCTTCAATCAATGCCGTCGCCGTCGGATCATCTTTCAGGAATTTCGCTGTCGTTTCCAGCGAACTTAATGCCGCACTGCGCAACGTTGCCTTGCCGACGTCGAACAGGACGCCAGACATGATAAAGTTTACGGCACGTCCGCGAACGGCGACGGCGACTTCATTCATGGTCGTTAATGTATCGATGCACTTCAACGCGCTGTCGCCGACGAAGTAACAGATGGATGCCGAAGCGGAACGCAATTGCGCTGCGCTGTATTGTGCAGGTCGCTGGACCATCACCGTATACCGCAGTTTATATTTGAAGTTCGGGCCAAGATTCCTCAGGGTCCAGTGCAATTCGTTCCCGTTAACCTGCG
The DNA here is from genome assembly GCA_041665225.1 of Bacteroidota bacterium. Taxonomy (GTDB): domain Bacteria; phylum Bacteroidota; class Ignavibacteria; order UBA10030; family UBA8401; genus UBA8401. The sequence continues at coordinate 5,410 of JBAYJG010000086.1, read as the reverse complement.
GCGATACAGTGGAATCCGCAAACGTCGCGCTGCCTGCTACGTAAGTGAACGCCGGGTCGAGAACATCCCGGAAATCCACTTTCGTTATATTCTCGGTGCCCGTGTATTCGACCGGAATTTCAATCGCCACCGGCATTTGCGTGATCGGTTTTTCCTCTGTGGACGGGGTAAAGAAGAACTCCACGCGGCGGTTCAGTGAACGGCCATCGATCGATTTGTTTGTTGCCACGGGCCGTGTTTCGCCGTGACCTTCAATACGGATACGATCGACATTGATCCCCTCTTTTTCGACCAGATAATACTTTACCGCCATTGCTCGTGCCATGGAAAGAACCTTGTTATTCGGGAACTCCGCTGTAGCGATCTTCATCGAATCCGTATGGCCGGCGATGATCAACGGTTGATCGGGATATTCGCGCAGCACATCCGCAAGCTGACGCAGCGTTACATACGCTTCCGGTTTCAGGATCGCTTTCCCGACTTCAAAGTTCAAACCGCTCAATTTCATGGATGCAAAGCGCTTGTCTTCAATGAACACAATGTTTCGCGGAGACGAGATCCGCTGAATGGAGAAGTCTCCAATTTTTGCTACGGCCTGGCTGACCACGAGCGAATCCGGACGGACAATGTTCCGCGCAAGATAGAAGTCGACGCGCGCAATACCGGATTCAGTCAGATCTACGAACCGCGAAGTCGAATCCTTTGCAAAATCGTTGTATCCCATTTCCAAGTACGAATCCTTTGGCAACGTATGCGTACGAACACGGATGACGTGTTGGCCCGGGAGCACATCCGGCACGGAATATTTTCCTTCATCGCCGGTGATAATCCGCGTACCATCTTCCATCATCAATTCCACGCCTTTCACACCGGTTTCCGTCGGGTCCTGATACTTATTGTGGTTATCATCATAGAACACTTTACCAATAATGAGACCGTGCGTGGTAAACACTCCGCGACGAACCTCCACGCGTTCAGCCACTTCCGCAGAAACAAGCGGATTACCGTATTGCGAAGTACCGAAGGCCTGTGCGGTATTAATGCCGTTCCCGTCTGCAGCACCGGCACCAACAGCCAACCGGTAGACGAATTGAACTGTTGCTCCCGGTACCAACGAATCCTGCAGCAACCATAGCAATTCTTTTCTGCCTGTCGGATCGGACAGTTTCACCGAATCTCTGAACGATGAACCGTTCAAATACCGGAAACCGAACGGAATCTTGTCGACCACTTGGATATCTCGTGCAATATTTGTCGCACTCGTATTGGTCACGCGAATCACATAGGTGGCGATGTCACCGATTTCCACAACTTTGCGCAGTGCCTGTTTCGAAATCTTCAAATAGGAGACAAATGAACGAACCGTCGCATTGCTTAGCGAATCCTGATCAGAGGAAGTCGAACCGCCATTCCAAACCATCGATGCGATATTCGTGTACGTATGCTCGCCGGGTTCAAGATTCAACCGTACGCGAGTGACGATATTCAATGTTGCGGAATCGCCCACGAAGATCGTATCACGTTTATTCCATTCGATGGAATGGCTCACTTTGTCGTACGAAACGGTGTCATTCAACAGTATCTGCGGTGACGACCGATAATACCGGACGTGTGATCCGAGATATTCAATTTGACCCGGCAGTTTATCCTTAATCGTAATACTGTCAGCGAAAGATCCGGAGACATTCCGCAGTTTGATTGAATAGATAACAGTATCACCGGGATTTGCCTGATGCACATTGGAGACTTTCCACAACTTCATGGTCGGTGCCAGATACAACACTGTCGGGACGGAATCAAGAATCATCGTGGTTTGATTAGAAGTGATGCTGGCGCGGTTCACGGACTGCGTCGTATTCTTGATCGTGTCGACGAACCGAACAGTGACGCCGTATTCTTTCTGACCGAGTGAATCGAATTTGCCAACATTCCACAGGATACGGTGCGCCGACGCCTGATAGACACCTCCGCCAGTCGCACTGACGAATTTCATTGCCCAATGTAGCGAATCGATCACAACCGTATTGGTTGTGGAAAGATTCCCGGTATTCTGCACTTTAATCGTATAGGTCGCTGTATCTGACAGAGATATTTTTGCCGGACCGACTTTGTTGAAGACAATATTCGGATTAAGCGTCACGGCGATGTTCGCATTGATCACATACTGACCGCTACCATTATTCATCAGTTCGACGGAACTCTTAATTGACGGATGGTTCAGTGTGACTTTGAATCGTCCCGCCGGAATCTTGTCGAACTTATATGTTCCGGCGGAATCTGTAAAGACTGAGTCAATGGTTGCCAAACCGTATGTTTTGCCCTTACCGTTTCTGACGCCGGGTGTGATGATTTCCTGCAATAGTATAGAGAGGTTAGCAGCGGGCAACGGTTCATGGGACACGAGATAATACACCGCACCGGAAACTGAATTCTGGTTAGGCGTCGGAGAATCGCCAGCACCAGACACATTTACCGTCACTTCTGTTTCAACGGTAATTTCCTTGCCAAATTCATTCTCGGTAGTAATCAACACACGGAAACTGTCCGTTTTGGCGACTGGGAAGAGATAATACCCGTCCTGTTTTGTAATAACTTCACCGACAAGCGAATCGGTCGTTTTGGAATACGCACGAACGATGGCACCAAGCACCGGCAATTGGGTGCGATAATCGATCACCGTTCCCTCGATAGCACCCGGGAAGAATACGATCTGGACTGTATCCTTTGCCTTACATCCCTGACCGTCATCGGCCGATGCAATCGCCATCGCGTTCACGAGATTATTTCCAGCAACCGTGGCTTGCAGCGAATCGGACACTTTCCCATCTTTCGAATATAGCACGCGCATGGATTGTCCGTTGGTAAACTGTCCGACCGTCGTGGTCAACACAACGGGTGTACCATCCGGCTTCGGAAATCCGAGCGTATTCGTTAAATTCACCTGGATATATGCTTTCGATCTTCCATTACCGACGATCTTATCCGGTGTTGCAATCACTTCAATTCGGCACGCAGGATCGGTCTTTGCGGTAAAGAGCGCGAACGCAGTTTGTTCTTCGATCTGTAATGCTCGGGCAAAGGCATAATTCAACACCAACTCTCCGTCGTGCACGCCGTACGGATTCAACTGACCAATGATAATGAGAGAATCTTCCTTGCTTGATCCGAGATAGCCAACTTCATAGGTAATAACCTTCCCGTTCACTTTACCGTTGCCGATCACACGCGGATTAATGATCTGTGGCGGCAGCGTATCAACCACGCTGATCTTCGTGAGTGGTCCGCCGGTGATATTTTTCATATGGATCACATAGGACATGGTATCGCCAATATGAACAGTATCTTTCGACACGCGTTTCGTCAGTTGCAACTGGAAGTTCTTGATTACGCGCGGTTCGACCGTGGTAACCGCCTGAGCGATAATCTGTGGTGTCTGGTCTGTCGATGCGTACCCTGTGTTCAGAATCAATTCGAAATTCGGACGATCTAACCGAACATTTGTCTTCACATAGAACGAGTCGATCTCGCCGACACCGATCGTATCCTTTGCATACACTACAACGGAACCGTCTATTCCCAATGAATCCAACGTTTGAACACCTGCATACTGTTTCGGTACGATGCTGATCCGCGCCTGAGAATTGCCCGATGGTATTGGCCTTTCCACCCGGACATTTTCCAACTGGAATGGAATCGGATCGCGGACGACGACGTTCGTCAACTTCCGGTTCGATACGTTCGTGATACGCAAAACATAATTCAACGAATCCCCTGTATACACCGTAGCAGATGATGCACTGATGTTCAACAGCAGTTTGTCCAGTTTCCCAATCAGTGACGTAAAGACAGCAGTGGAATACTGCGGCAGCACATCGTTCGCTCTGGCATATGCCGTGTTCGATACTGACTCGGGAATGTACGGACTTGCTGCAACGACGGATACTATGACAACGGAATCCGACGCTCCGGCCGCAAGCGTACCCGCATAGTAGGTCATGATGTTATTGTCGATTGTTCCCTTCCTGTACAGGATAGTATTCTTTATAACCTGCGATGGCAGCGTATCCGTAACAATAACATTCGTCAGACTTTGCGTGCCGGCGTTTTTCACGCGGATCGTATATTGGATCGAATCGCCGTTGACGGCTGTATCCTTCGAGACAGTCTTCATGATCATCAGACTCGATGCATTCGGATTAACCGATTGTTTCCATGGTGTAAATACTGTTGATGAATGCAATGGTGTCACAGATGATTGTGTGTAGGCAGTGTTGACATACCCAAGCACATTGTTCTCGCGTACCCGAACGCGGATGGAAACCACGGCGCTGTCACTGGCAGCAAGTGTATCCTGCGTCATAGAAATGATATTATTCTGCACAGACACATTGGGTGACACGAGCAGAATAGTATATTTTTGAGCATCAACAGTATCGGTCATCTCGACATTCGGCAATGACCTTGTCCCCGTATTCTTCACTGTAATCCTATACTGCATCGTATCACCCGCTGCAGCAGAATCCTTGTTCACCGATTTCACGATGGATTGGGAGAATCTCGCCTTGATGATGGTGCGTGCTGTATCATTCATCGGGATAATCTCCGACGCGGACAGTGTGGCAGAGTTGGTGACCACCGCAGCCGACATTGCATTATTAATGCGCGCATTCACCATCAGAGTCTTTTTGAATGAAGAATCTACCTTCCCAAGCGTCCAGGTTACTGCATGTGTTGCTGCATTGTAAATGCCGTTCTCCGTCACATTAAGGTAATCCATCCCTGCCGGAAGTGTATCGGTGACAACTGTATTACTTACTGAGAAGGAATTCGGGTTCCGAACAGCGATTTGATACGTAACGGTATCACCGATGGATGCTACGGCGGTTCCCGATTTTTCGATCGTCGGCGGTTCAGTCAATAGCACCGGGATGTTACCGTTCAGAATGTAATATCCATTCTCAGGAATCGTTATCGTAGCTTTGCCGTTCAATTCAGAAGCACCCACGATTACTTTATATCGTCCGGGTGGGATATCTACAAATTCATACACACCCCGATCATCGGTTATAGCATTCAATACTTCCGAGCGTGCAATATCGTTCCCGGTATTTTTACCTTTTGGCTGCTCGTCAGGATTTGCAATCTTCATCAATTCGATCGGCATATTCGGAATATAGATTGGTGTATTGGATATCCAATAATAGACTGTACCGGAGATAGCATTCTTATTCGGAACAATTTGTGTTTCAGTCCCTTTAATATCGACTGGAACATAGGTCGTTACGGTATTGTTCAGCGAAAACTTATCGGTGGCGGAAACATCTACGCGATACACTCCGGTTTTGGGCACGAACATGATGAAGCGTCCGTTCAAATCGGTAGAATCGGAATCAATGATCACATTCGTGGT
>JBAYJG010000085.1:0-10623 GCA_041665225.1 Bacteroidota bacterium | reverse complement strand
TATTAATATTTTTCAATCGCATTCCCACAGTTGCATTATGTCTCGTGAGTAATAAACTGGTCACTCAAATCTGATTGATATGATTTCGGCTCCTCCGCGCGCAACCCGCGCCTGGACGAGGAACTACCTTTCTCCAATTTTGAGCGAAACGCTCTGTAGCGCACTTCCGCAAAGCGAAGGAAGATGAACCGAGAATAGGACCGGAATACTCTTGCGCTTTCAGTTCGGAGTTCTCGCGGAACTGGTCCGCCGCATCCCACAGTCGCTTCTCAAGAGTTTCGGTGGCATTATCGTTTTCGGTCGGGGCGATCCAGTGCATAAGATATTCTCAATTTCTTTATAACCAAAACTAATCCAGTTTCAAAAATTTACCATTTTCAGTTCTATTCCTTCTCTCCATCTTTTCATTCACAAGAGATTACGATTCATTGCAATCTTCATTCGTTTTCTCTCGTTTTAATTCTACTGCTCGATAGACCGGTTGAATTTGGGTGACTTTAAAAGTAATGATGACCTTTTTACCGTCTATACATTTCGTCCTTGTATAAATATCGCCAACGTTCTTTTTTTTTAATGCCATCGTTTAATCCTCCGTGAGGTAGGTGATTAATTCTGTAACTGGAATATCATAAGAAAGCGAAATGACAGCAGCTGTCGTTTTTTTTCCTTTATTATTTAATGGAAAACCAGCAGATCCCGACAGACTGATATTTCCCATCGAAATTCCAGTCCCACAATATAAGTAACGGTGTTTATCACTTTTAAAAATCCCAGTAATAACCGCATCTAAGAATCCGCCAGTGTAGAGAAACCATTGAAATCCTGAAGAACCGCAAAGAGACACTTGCAACCGATCATTCATTCGAAAACTAAGCCGCGGATACTCCACCGAATCCGGTAGCCATTCTGGACCACGAGCATAGTATGCAGCTTGCAAACCAACTTTGTACGGTACAGTAGAAGAATAATCGGCAAAGTGTAAATAAATCTCATCAACAAGTCGTCTGACAAAGATACGACTATCCAGACCGATGGATATTTCGGAGATATTCGTAACGCTGCGGAAATACGGCAGACAGTATTTAACGATAGAGGAATATGAATTCTTGAAACTGTTTAGGTGCTGAAGTATTGAATCAACAAGTAGTTTATTCCAAGCCTGATTAGCCGACAACTGATTATTGAAATCTGACGGTGCATCCGGTAATTTCGATGCTAGAGTTACAGAATCCACAATTCCAGTTCGTAATATTCTCACTATATTGGATTTAAATGCAGTAGCTTTATCTAATAGATTTTCGATCTTATCCATATAGTCTGGCACTAATCCTGCCAAAACAGGATACAGAGAATCGTAATCAGGAGCATTATATATGACTATCGATGAAAGATATTCTTCGTTTGAATACAATACTTTTGTCAATTCGTTCGTATTTGGCAACAGTTTCTGATTCGCGACAGCTTCATACAGATATATTGCTGCCAGGCTGATGATACGGTGATATTCCGCATCAGATACAACTTCTCTCGACGATGCCATAAGGATTGTATTTCTACTATCATCAAATTCTTTTATCACCATCGAAGTAATAACAGTCAACACGCCATAATCTACAATTCCTTCCATGACCTGTTCTTTGATGGTCGTTGGATTTTCTCCATTCACAATATCGTCGATAATATTGCGGGTTGTCGCCGCCAGTAACAGATCGTGCTCTTCAAGAGATTTATGGATGAAATCTTTGAACTCCTTTTTGGCAATCTTCTTTGCTACTGTTTTGAAATCAGTGGAGATATCAACCGGAACGGATTGGCTGAACACACTAAAAAATGGAGTACAAAGTATGCTAAAGAGTAAAAGAATTGGTGGATAGTTCATAGATATTAATCAGTAGGGGCGATCCACTGTACGTGGCAATACCTCGTTTTTTATACCATGCTTCAATTTAAAACAAAAAAAATCCGCAGTTCGAACTTATCTTGCCATCCCTGCGGACCTATCCGCCTTCTGTTTTGGCGGACCCAATTCAGAAAGAATGTAGCGTAATATCACCCCTTTATCAATCTAAAGGGGCATAAGTAATTGACAACAAAAGCATTAACTCAACGAGACTCTTTTTCTGTCTCCCCGCCTGAAAACTTTTATTTTACCAAAAGCATTTTAATCGTCCGCGAAAAACGGTGATTGGCATTTGTCACATCGATTGCTTCAATCCGGCAGAAATAAATTCCGGAACCGTACGGTGCGCGCCACTGAATATCGTAGGACCCGGCTTCTTTTTCTCCTTCTTCCAAAACCGAAAGCTGTTGACCGAGTGAGTTCGCTACCACAATCCTTATCCGGCTTCTGTTTGGCAAGGAATAACGTATTGTTGTTGCCGGATTGAAGGGATTGGGATAGTTTTGATCGATTGCATATGCGTCCGGTACAATCTTCGGGGTTTCTTTCACCGCAAGGGCGCTGGAAAGAGATATCCTGTACATGCCGTCGCTCTTCGTCGCTGCAAAAAGATTTGAGCCGGAAACAGACAAAGAAACAATATTTGAGTCTTTCAGTCCATGATTCCGAGATGCCCAGTGGGAACCGTTATCCGTCGTGAAAAACATACCTCCTTCTGTACCTGCAAAAAGTATCGTATCCGCTTGCGCAAACGAAGTCACTTTGGTGTTTGCCAAACCGGTGTTAACGGCAGACCAACTGGCGCTATCCTCATTCCACCTATATACTCCTGCGTTTGTTCCTGCAAATATATTCGTATCGCTGACTGTCAAACAATTCACATCACCATATGGCATTCCCGTTGAGATAGGATTCCAATTGCTGCCATTGTTTGTCGATAGAAATATATAACCACTCGTTCCGCAGAATATATTCTTTCCATAGACCGCCAGCGATGTCGCCAGGAGCGATGTTATACCGGTATTGACCTCACTCCATTGTTGGCCATTATTGGTCGAAAGAAATACACCTCCGCCCCATCCGCCGGCAAACAGATTCGTACCGGATAGCGCAAGTGTTTGAACATAGACATTCGATAAGCCGGTATTTACAGGTTTCCAGGTTGCACCGCCGTCAGTTGAAAGAAACACGCCATTGCCGCTGTTAATTAAGCCGCGTGAGCCGGCAAAGAAGTTGTTGCCGGAAATTGCCATAGACCACACCGGGCTATTCTCCAAACCGGAATTGGATGCATTCCAATGATTCCCTTGATCGGTTGAAACAAACAGTCCGCTATTGGTCCCGACAAATATTTTTTCCCCAACGGAATTGACGGATATGATATCCGTTTTCGAAATACCATTATTTACATTTATCCATTGACCTTGCAGCATATTCACAGTGATGCAGAGAGCAACGAGTACATACAATGTCCATACACCGGACATCCTATAATGCTTTTGTTCCATGTTTTCCCTTAATAAATTAATCGTAAATAGTTTTATTGGTGTTGTCACCATCAGTCGGTTAACGAAGAGAAGCATTTTTTGCGAATGAATGCACGCCCCGTCCGTTTACCAACGATCGTTCTGACGCTTCAGAGCGATGAAAAAGTGTATTGAATATTACCTTCCGAGGCAATACCGTACGTTTGGTATTTTTTTTTGCTGAGGTGTTATTGTGCGTTTCATGCTTAATATTGCATAAAGAAACAATGCCAACGCGCGGCTCGCTTCGTCACCCTTTATTTACATGCGCGAGGGTTCCTCGTCCCAACGGGATCCTCCTAAGGAGTCCTTTGGACCTTTGGCGAAGCCATCACTTTGTGACGGGACGATGACCTATCATAGTGTTTTTTCAGATGGCTTCTCGTCATTGTGAATGAAGTTCCGTCCAGCCGAACCATGGAATTTTTTCTTGTAAGTGAGGTCCCGCCGCTTTTTGGCGGGATTGAACTATGGAATTTCTTCTTGGAAGTGAGGTCCCGACGTCTTCTGTCGGGATTGAGCCTTGGAGTTTTCTTGACAGCGAAATCCGCTGCTTTTTGGCGGGTTCCAGAGCACTTAAGCAGAAAACAGTTTCCACAATTGATATTTTACTTATATCGATATTTCAACTATAGAGGATATTTCAAATTAGGATCAACCAGATAACCTACCTCGTTTTCAGCTATTAGAGATAATATAAACAGTCAAACTCAACGCTGCCTGAGCACCTATAACTAGTGATTGTTCAATATCTGCGGTCTTTGAAGGACCAGAAATAAATACGCCATACCCATCATCACAATGTGCAATGCGCTCACACGCTTCATGCATGTTTTCTACAAGATGTTCTTGTGAAAGGATAAGAACCAAGTGTGATGTGATAAATGGGATTGAGCGATGAAACATATTTTTATCAGAAATCCACACTGCTCCATTTTCTGCTACACCACATTGTCCTTCAAGCAATGCCAGATCAAGTTTTTCCAACTCCTTCGCAGAAGTTTTTTTGTCCAGTGCGACTGTTCCAATATCAACTCCTTCAACACAGGAAACAACTTCTTTGACATCAGGAAACGTTGTTTTGATTCTCATAAGAACTTCACTCTTACTTGTCACAGTACATATCTTCCCGCCGACAGATTCAATATTTTTTGCAAAAGTCTCTTTCACATTTGATTCAGTTTTGAATCTGTGAACGTTTAAAACAGGCAAATCCATTTTGTCCGGTTTTGCTGAACGAATTTTCTTCAGAATAAGATCCCGACTCATCGTTTTCTCCTTTTTTCATACCATTCTAAGAATGTGTATTGCGGAATCTCAGGGAGTTCTCGTTGCTTCGTCCATTTGCCGGCAATGGCTTTTGAAATATATTTTGGCAAGAAACGAAGCAGTGTATTGGATATTTTGCTGACAGCATGAAAGGTTTTTGCACGTGACAATATCTTTGCAGATATTTTCATAGCAATTCTTTTACTAAATCCACTCTCTTTCTTTTCAGCAATAACCTGACGCCACTGATAGAGTTGTGAATGAATGTCAATTTTTACGGGGCATACATCCGTGCAAGAACCGCACAACGTTGAAGCAAATGGAAGAGAGCTGTATTTTTTGAGATCAATATTCGGCGAAAGAATTGACCCAATAGGACCGGGAATTGTATATCCGTAACTGTGGCCGCCGCTCCGGCGATACACGGGACACGTATTCATACACGCCCCGCATCGAATGCATTTCAGAGCAGAGCGGAAATTTGGTTCCGCAAGTTGATCCGTTCTTCCGTTATCAACAATGACGATATGCATTTCGGCATTCGGTCTTGGGGATTTGTAATATGATGTATAGGCAGTGATCGGTTGTCCTGTTGCACTGCGAGCAAGCAACCGCAAAAAGATACCAAGATGTTCGACCTTCGGAATAATTTTCTCTATCCCCATACTTGCAATGTGCAAAGGTGTCGCATGAACTCCCATATCTGCATTCCCCTCGTTTGTGCACACAACAATTGCACCAGTTTCAGCAATTGCAAAATTTACTCCTGTTACCGCAGCATCGGCTGAAATGAATTTCTCACGTAAATGTTTCCGCGCCTCACGTGTTAAATACACTTCATCGCCGCCGGAAGGTTGTGTATGCAGATGCTGTTGGAATAATTCATCGATCTCTTCTCTCTTCTTGTGAATCGCCGGCATCACAATATGACTCGGCGGTTCTTGGGCAAGCTGCACTATGCGTTCTCCCAGATCCGTGTCGATTACTTCAATTCCTTTTTTCTCAAGAAAATGATTCAATCCGCATTCTTCCGTTAACATGGATTTACTTTTGACAAGTTTTTTTGCCTTGTGAGAATGAAGAATTGAATACACGATCTCGTTATGTGCATTGGCATTAGCTGCCCAATGGATATATATCCCGTTTTTCATTGCGTTCTGTTCAAACTGAACGAGATATTCATCAAGCGCAGAAAGCGTATGTGCTTTAATTGCAGAAGCGAGACTGCGGAGTTCCTCCCATCCTTCCACTGTGCTCGCAGCGCGGTCTCTTTTTTGACGAACAAACCAGAGCGCCGTATCATGCCAGTTGACATGCTCTTCGTTTCGGTTAAACTTTTCTGCGGAGATTGAATGGTTGTTCATTATTATTGTACAGTCGAATTCAAGATTTCCACAATGTGCTTTACTTGTATCGGAAGTTTCCTGCGTTTGATAATTCCTTCAAGATGCATCAAGCATGACATATCGGTTGCAGTAATTACTTCAGCATGATGAAGAAGATGGTCATGTATTCGATCAACGCCCATTTTAATGGATACAGCTTCCTCGGTTATCGCGAACGTTCCGCCGAATCCGCAACATTCATCACTTCTGTGAAGATCTACCAATTGAATTCCTTTCACATTCTTCAATAATTGCGATGGATAAGAAAACGGATCGATTTGCAACTCAGATGATGCGCCCAGACGAAGTCCCCGCAATCCATGGCAACTTTGATGCAGCCCAACTCGATATGGAAACTCAGCGTTACAATTGTCTTTGCCTAGAATTTTTACGAGAAATTCACACACTTCGTATGTGTTCTTCCGTATATGCTCCACATTCCCAGTTTGTTCAATAGTATCATAATGATCTCGCACATGATGAACACAACTGCCGGATGGTGAAACGATGTAATCGACACTTTGGAAGTTGTTTACAAAGAGTTTATATATTCCCCTTGATTCAGCTTCAAAACCTGAATTTGCCGTCGGTTGCCCGCAGCATGTCTGGGTACGAGGATATACAACACTGATACCTTGCTTTTCCAACAATTCAAGCGCAGCAATTCCTACGTGAGGATAAAACTGATTGATATAACAGGGAATAAACAATCCGACGTTCATGGGCGATAAGTTTTAGGAAAAACGCAGGGTTTTACATTAGTGTCTGCTGGAATGACATGTAAGAAAACAAATAATTTCGGCGTTTTGTATCATTTAAATATTTACGGTGTAAATTCAATCGTTGAATTTTTTCTTGCTACCAGTTCTGTAATTTTCGAATTATACTTAACTTTGCAACTTCCATCAACCTTGGAATAAATAGTCGCATGAGTCAGTTTCCCATTTTTCCACTTTTCATCAACCACATACCCTCCGCGTGCGCATAGTCCTTTTACTTCACCATCGTTCCAAGCCGCAGGCAACGCTGGTAGTAAATCAATAACTCCTTCATGGCTTTGCAACAGCATTTCAGCAACTCCTGCAGAACCTCCAAAATTGCCGTCAATTTGAAACGGGGGATGTGCATCGAACAAGTTGGGATACGTTCCGCCCTCTCTGCTATCGTTTGTGTGCATACTATCGGGATCAACAGCCGTAAGAAGTTCGCGGAACATTTTGTATGCATGGTTGCCGTCACCGAGTCGAGCCCAAAGATTGATTCTCCATCCTTTTGACCACCCGGTAGTTTCGTCTCCTTTGATCTCAAGAGTTTTCCGACACGCGTTCGCCAGTTCAGGAGTACTAGCCGGAGTAATGTGTGACCCTGGGAATAACCCGAATAAATGCGACTGATGGCGGTGTTTGGGGTCAGCATCTTCCCAATCATAATACCATTCAACAAGTTGTCCTTTTTTTCCTATCTGGTAAGGATGTAAGCAAGATACTGCTTCTTCAAGTTTCGTACGAAATTCTGCATCTTCATTTAAAATTTTCGACGCTTCAATGGTGTGAAGAAAACATTCTCTCATCATTGCTGCATCAGCAGTGCCTCCATAAAATGTTCCCCCTTTAAATCCATCTGGGGTTATATACTCGTTTTCCGGTGAGGTGCTGGGTGATGTAATCAATTTTCCCGAACTATCTTTTACAAGCCAATCAACACAGAATTGTGCGGCCCCTTTCATAAGGGGGAAAGCTTTTGTCTTCAGAAATGCTTTGTCTTGAGTAAACAGATAGTGTTGCCAAAGATGTGTACTAAGCCAAGCTCCTCCCATATTCCAATTTGCCCACATCGGATCGCCTTTCCCGAAATCACCTACTGGATTACTCATAGCCCAAATATCGGTATTGTGGCAGACGGCCCATCCGCCACTCCCGTAAAAGGTTTTGGCGGTAACAGCTCCAGTTTTTGCCAAGTTTTCAATCAGTCCCAGTAATGGGTTGTGCATTTCTGAAAGATTTGTGTTTTCAGCAAGCCAGTAATTTTCTTCCGCATTAATATTGGTAGTATAATTACTGCTCCACGGTGGGCGTATATATGGATTCCAAATCCCTTGCAGGTTCGCAGGTACAGCTTTGGTCCTGGAACTGGAAATTAGTAAATATCGACCGTACTGAAAATATAGAATTTCCAAATTTTTATCTTCTTTCCCCTCTGTATACCGTTTGAGCCGGGCATCGGTAGGTAAATTTGGAGCTTCGGATATACCCAGATTTAAACTGACCCTGTTAAAAAAGGATTGATAGTCATTAACATGTACCTTTTTTATTTCCTCATAGGTTTTAAAAAACGCTTTGTTCAAATTCTCGGCCGCAATTGCCGCATCGTTTAATCCCTCGGTAGCCGGATTTTTGTCGTAACCATTGAAACTCGTTGCTGCTGAAATATAAATGATCGCTTGTGTCCCGTTTTGTACGCCTACAGTACTATCGGTTACTATCACCTCGCCATCGATATTTTTAATTTTGAACAGAGTTGTAAAACGTGTTCCACGGTTCTCATCGAACATCACTGCATTAGGAATATCTCCGCGATAACTCGGCTCAGCATGATATGGAGCATACCCTTTCACTGTAAGAATATCTCTATCCGTCGATATTTTATATTGTAACTGGCTTTCAAATGTAAGATGGAAGTTTATTGTTCCTTTTTTACTGCTTGATAATTTTATCACCATTATTTGGTCTGGGTGAGAAATACAATACTCTCGGGTATATGTCACTCCTTCAATTTCATAGACAACCTTCGAAACAGCATCGCCGATATTCAATTCGCGATAATAATTCTTCACGTCACCATTGCGGTTTACATGGATAAACATAGTTCCAAGCGGTGCATACGACTCGGAAAACTTTCCCTGAACTTTTTTATTGAGACTTTCGGCAAGCCTGTAGTTTTCATGGCGTAGCGCTTCCCGAATAGCAGGTATGGTTTTGAATGCTTCGGGATTCATATAAGGATTAACAGGTTCTCCAGTCCAAAGAGTGGCATCGTTCAGAAATATTTTATCTGATTCTACGCCACTAAAAACTGAAGCTCCCAATTTGCCGTTTCCAAGCGGAAGACTTTGTTCGAAAAATTGGGCTGGCTGGTTATACCATAATGTACTATCCGAACTATGTTGCGCTTTAATATTCTGAAGAACAATGGAGCAGAATACTACAAAGAGAGTCAGTATCTTTTTCATACTTCAAATTACTTTTTATTTAAAGATTCACCGTACTCCGGCCAACGCTCTATCCAAATGGACATAACCGCCGTCAACAAAAAGCCATTGTCCGGTAATGTGCGAGGCTTGTTCTGAAACGAGATATGCAACCATTGACGCAATTTCATCGCTTGTCGTCATTCGTTGTCCCAGAGGAATATTTTTTACAATGTCTGCCAACTTTGCTTCAGGATTTTCAAACGTTTTTAACCATGCAGCATACAACGGAGTCATTACTTCTGCCGGAATAACTGCGTTCACGCGAATGCCGAACGGAAGCAATTCAACAGCCCACTCACGTGTGAGTGCCAACTGTGCTCCTTTTGATGCGGCATATCCCGAAGTATTTCCCTGTCCCGTTACAGCGGTCTTTGAACTGATATTGACTATTGAACCTTTTGTTTTCTTCAGTGCATCAAGAGCATAATGTGCCAGATAGTAGTAGTGATACAAATTGTTATTGAGCGATTCGAGAAATCTCTCCGGTGACCCGGAAGCAAGTCCTACGCCATCATTAGCACCTGCGTTATTGATAAGCGCATCGATACGATCGAATTTCTCAAGGGTCTCATCAATCACACGCTTACAATGTTCTTTCGCAGAGAGTGCCACATGAATAAAGTGTGCTTGTTTCCCTGCACTTTTCAATTCTGTAAGCAGGCTCTCTCCTGTAGGTTTATCGCGTGTTGCAAAAACAGGAATCGCTCCTTCTTCCGCAAGCCGTCTCGTAATTCCTTCGCCGATTCCTTTTGAACCGCCTGTAACGATCATGACTTTATTTTTTATGCCTAAATCCATACGTAGTTCCTTATCAAATCATTTTTTGATGGGACAAATTACTGTTGCTGCCATGCCACAACATGCTGAATTGCTGAACCAAGTCCGTCAATTCCCAATTCTATCACATCACCTGGTGTAAGATATGTTGGCGGATTCAAACCCAAGCCAACGCCGGACGGTGTGCCTGTGGAAATAACATCGCCAGGAAGCAATGTCATAAATTGCGAAATATAACTGACGATGAATGGAATTTTGAAAATAAGATCGGATGTGTTTGAATCTTGCATCATTTTTCCATTGAGCTTCAGCCATAAATGCAAATTATCGGGGTTGGCTATTTCATCTTTTGTTGCGAGGAACGGACCCATCGGTGCAAATGTATCAGCACTTTTTCCTTTTACCCACTGCCCGCTTCGTTCAATTTGAAATTCTCTTTCGCTTACATCATTATGCAAAACATAGCCGGCAATATAATTCATTGCATCACGTTCTTCTATGTATGAGGCTTTCTTC
>JBAYJG010000084.1:0-10635 GCA_041665225.1 Bacteroidota bacterium | reverse complement strand
TCAGTTTTTTGGAATCGTTGACACCTTCGATCAGGACATCCCGTTCAAAAATCACCGCCGACGCAACAACGGGACCGGCCAATGGTCCGCGCCCCGCTTCGTCCACTCCCGCAACATAGCGGATTCCCTTTGACCAATATTTATTTTCGTATTCCAGCATATCTTCGTCAATTTCAATCACATTGTTCAGTGAATGGTACCTTATCCAAGATAAATGGCTACAAGTCCGACAAACATATCCCACTTCACAATGTTTGAAAGGATGTTCAAATTCCTTACAGACCAGTCCCTCCACATGGAAAAGATAACATACAACAGCACCACATCCACTCCGGCAGTGACGAGAATGAAATAGCGTTCTCCATATATCCCGTTCAAATACGGCACCATACTCGTTGCAACCACCAATAAGAAAAAGATGGTAGTCATAATTGCTGCGCTCGTCATACCGTATCGAACGGGAAGCGTTGCGGCTCCGTTCTCTGCATCGCCTTTCACATCTTCCATATCCTTGAGGATCTCGCGGCCGACATTAATCAAGAAAGCGAACAAAGCGGGAAACACTGCTTGCCGGATATTCCCGACGATGGCGCCGCCATAAATGAATGCCAGCCCGGTCAGCGCACCAACGATCATATTACCCAGCAGCGGTGTTCCTTTAAACACTTTGCTGTACATGACTATGGTCGGCACTGCGATAAAGGCAATAATGAACGCCGGCCTCGTTGTATAGGCGCTCATGATCAAACCGAAGCCGGTTAAACCACCGTAAAACATCAGAGCATCATATTTGGCAACAGCTCCGCTGGGAAGAGGACGATACGGTTTATTGATCCTGTCAATGTCGATATCGAGAATATCATTGATTACCATTCCTCCGGCACCAATGAACGCTCCGCTGAGCGCTCCGAATACCATGATGAGTACCTGCTGCTGCGTCCCCCCGGCAAGAATACAAGCAACGAAGATGGATAATGCAGTGATAACGAAATTAACGGGCCGTATGAGTGTGATATATGGTTTCATTAGAATTCGTTGATTAGTCCTACGTGAATTTTTCCATTACTGAAGCTATCCCCTTCTCCCAAAGCATAACTGACATTCAGAATTCCCAAACCAGTTTCGATCCGTGCACCGAGTCCATAGCCATACAGACTTTTTCCCTGATGCACGATCCCTTTTCGCTGGTCGGCTGGACGGGAAAAATACCCTGCATCGATAAATCCGAAAAACGACGAAGCACGGCCGGTAAGAAAGCGATATTCGGTGTTAATGTACGCAATTTGGGATGCAAAAAATTGACTTTCGCGGTATCCCCGCAAAGAAGTTGTTCCGCCGAAGGGATAGAGATCACTCAATTCCAACTGAGAAGAATTCACCTGTTTTCCGTGAAGCCCTATCATCATCACCTGGCGGACAAAGAGAGTCGCATATACTTCCGCGTCCACTGAATATTTGCGGATTGCAAAATCTTTCTCCGTTACAGGGGACAGATACTGTTGTGGTCCGGTGATATGTTTTGTACCTAACTGTGCCATGGTTGAATACCGTACTCCTTCCGTCGGATTACGAAGATTGTCCCTCGTGTCATAAAGTATTTCGCCGGCATAAGAGAACGTATTGCTTTCAAAAACGGAAAATTGCGTCAGGCTCGAAGAAGGATAGACCGATTCCGATAGGATGCTGCCCACAACTGTCAGCACATCCGACAAGATGAAATCTCCCCGCACATCGAAGCGGGTCTTTACATAGGAAGAATCCTGTTTCCGCTGGAAAAATGTTCCGCCAAGATTTACTGGATAGCCGAACAGCCATGGCTCTTTATATTGCAGTTCCAATTCCTGTGTTATTTCGTTTTCACGCTGCCATCGCACCAATGCTTTTCGTCCCGTCCCGAACAGATTCCGCATTGCCACAAATATATTCCCCGTAAAATACCCGTCAGTCTTCGGAGGCACTGCCGGAACGTATCCGACGATCCCGTCAAACGTATTTGCACTGCCCTCTTTCACGGAGATCGTTATTCCTCCCCGCAGCGTATCCCCGGAGGATTTCGAAAGAATGTACAACTGTGGATCACCCACAGACGAAAACAACTGCAACCGTTCCAGACGCCGTCGGAATTGCTCCAGTTTTCTTTCATTGAACAATTCTCCGCTGACGATTCCTGCCTCGCGGACGATCACACCGGACGAGGTTGTTCCATTCCCTTCCACAGTGATCTCATCCACATATACCTTCCCTCCTTCATGGATTGTCAACACAACGGCAAGTTTCGACGAATCCTGTTTATCCACTCGGATGCTGTCGCTGGAAACGGAGACAAAAGGAAATCCGTTGCGGGAGTAGTAATCGAGAATAGCCTGGATATCTGATTCAACTAATGCCGGCTGCAATGGATTACCGGGTGATGTTTCGACCATGGAGAGCAGGAGTTCTGAAGGGAATGCACGATTTCCGGATACGCTGACTGCAGCGATGAGTGTACGGACGTTTTCCCGAATATAAAGACGGATGCGGACCGATGTTGAGTCTTCTGAAAAGTCCTTCGCCAGTGAATCAATCGTGAATGAATAAAATCCTTCTCCGTGATAAAGGTCCATCAACATGTGCGGCAATTGATCGATCGACGCAGCAGGAGAACCGATGCGGACAGGGATCTTCTCCGACAACTGCCTCTGAGAGAAGTACGAATTGCCGAAAATCTCGATTGATGTAATCGTAGGTTGCGCTGACGCAGTCGCTATAAACAGCAAAAGCCATCCGCACAATGCGAACGGCTTTCGTTTCCATATTCGAAAATACCCGCTCATCAATAGTTCCGTCGGAACGGAGAAGTATCCTTACTCATTACGAATGCGCTGCAGCAAATCCCATATCGGCGTCAGCAGCCGGTAATCACCAAATCCGGTTTCATCAACGAAGATCACACTGCGATTGTATTCATAATATGACCAGATTTCATACGGTTTGGAATCGATGTCGAAAGGATGGCGTTCTACATTGTTCGGCGAACCGAACAGGATGAAGACCATGCCCATATCAGTTTTCCAACCCGGCTGATAATGTGAAAAGTTCTGGTTCGCGTATTCTACCCGGCTATAATATTCTTCCATGAATTCATTTTTCTTCGTGGCGGGATTCGGATCGCGTTTCAGCCAGAATTCGTCAAACAGTGTCCGCTTGTCTTCGTCCGTAGTAGCCGACTCTACTTTTTCGAACTCTTCGTCCTTCGCTATGTATCGCATCTGCTTGATCGCCAGGTTCAGATCCGAAATGCTGATCGGCATATTCCCCCAACGGATGAAAAACGACCTCTGTTTAAGAACGGGAAGATCAGTCGGATTGGCAAGCAATGACTGCACTTCCACATTCAGGATATAGGATCCGATGGGATAATAGATACTGTCAAATTTGGTTACGAACTGATTTCTGTTCCCCCGCAGCCGATAAAATTGAGATTTGTTGAGAAATTCCTTCCCTTTGATATCCGTAACGGTATAATGCAGCATTAATGAATCCGTCGCGTTGTCCGAATACACCTCAAAAAAAATGGAAAATGCATAATTCGTCTCCCCGACATTTCCAGATACGTTCGGAGACAGAACCCGTCGATCGCCTTCATTCGCCAATCTGTTCACCAGCATCAGGTCACTAACACTGAGCCGTTGTGCGGTATAATTGCCTGCAATAAGTTTTTTGATGACATAGGAAACTTTCTTGGATTCATTATCCTTCACCTGAACACGCACTGTATAGATACCCGGCACAATATTTACGGACCGTTGCGTAAGGCTAAATGCTTTTTTCGATGCAGTATATTCGAAGAGCGGCACATGGATCTCTTCTGTCCACACTTTCTCCATCATGGAGGCATTGTCAACGGTAAGGAAATTGACGGTGACTTCATAACTGGCCGAGTATTGATCGTTCAGTTTCATGAACTGGATTGCATCGTACGGAACCTGCACATAGAGATCGATCCGTGAGGTGAGCGAGTCTCCGGAATAAAAACTGAGCGCATCAAGATAGAATTCCGGCAGATCGAATGTCGCCGCCGGTTTTCTCGACTCTACCTGTGCAATCAGGAACGTCGAACAAAGGATATACAAAATGATTTTTTTCATTGTCGTCACGTGTTGACTATCTCACCATACAAATCATACTCGGTTGCGTCGGTAACGGACATCTTTACCATATCCCCGATATGAACACCAGCGGATAGCGGGAGGAATACTTCGTTGTCAATTTCCGGTGCGTCCCATTCCGTTCGTCCCACAAAATTTCCATCCTCAATCCGTTCAATCACCGCCCGCGTCTTCATGCCGATACGCGATTCATTCTTTTCCAGCGAGATCGCCCGCTGCACTTCCATCACATATTCTTTCCGCCGTTCCTTTTCCTCTTCCGGTATCGGGTCGCCCAAACCGTACGCGGCAGTATCATCCTCCTGTGAATAGGTAAAAACACCCAGCCGGTCAAAGCGGACATCTTTGATGAACTGCACCAGCTCTTCCACATCTGCTTCAGTCTCATTCGGGTAACCGACGATGAGCGTGGTACGCAACGCGATATCCGGTACTGATGTCCGGATACGGCCGATCAATTGTTCCGTTGTGCGCCGGGTGATCCCGCGCCGCATCGATTTTAGCACATTGTCCGCTGCGTGCTGAATAGGCATGTCAATGTAGCGACAGATCTTCGGATTGTCATTAAACGATTGTAAAACATCCGTCGGAAATTTGGACGGAAATGCATACATCAAACGGATCCACTCCAGTCCTTTCACTGTTGCGAGGGATGTGAGCAGCGATGCCAGTTTCCGCTCGCCGTACAGGTACAGTCCGTAATACGTCGTATCCTGTCCGATCACGATCAGTTCCTTCACTCCCTTTTTCGCCAGTCGCACCGCTTCATCCATCACCTGCTCAACCGGTTTCGTCTTATGTTTGCCGCGCATCAACGGAATGGCGCAGAAGGAGCATGGATTGTCGCACCCTTCCGATATTTTCAGATAGGAAAAATAGTTTGGTGTCGAAACAGCGCGTTCTCCGAGCAGCTCATACTTATACTTGCCGCCGAGCGATTCCAGGATATTCGGCAGTTCGTTCGTACCGAAGAAATTATCGATCTCCGGGATCTCCTTCTGCAAATCGTTCTTATATCGTTCAACGAGACAGCCCATGACATACACTTTGTTCAGTTGTCCGGAGGTTTTCCGCTCAACAGCAGCAAGGATTGTGTCAACCGATTGGCGTTTGGCAGCATCAATGAAACCGCATGTATTGATGATCGCTATGTCTGCTTCTTCGATCTTTTCTGTCAGCGAAAAATCGTTGTGCAGCAGTTGACTGTACAGTGCTTCAGAATCGACCGTATTCTTTGCGCAGCCGAGGGTAATAATGTTGATCTTTTGTTGTTTGGTATTCATCAGGACAGGACTACAAAGTCTATGTAAAGGTACAACATCGGTGCGACAAAAATCAAACTGTCGAATCGGTCAAACACGCCGCCGTGCCCCGGAATCAGCCCAGAAGAATCCTTTACGCCGGCGTCGCGTTTCAGCAGTGATTCGATGAGATCTCCGATCTGCCCGAAAATGCCGATGATGCAGCCGATCATGATCGCCTGGTGGAATTGAAGATATGGAAGAAGATAGTGTTGGAACACGATCATTGTCGCTACCGCACCAAAAAATCCCCAGACTGCCCCTTCCCAACTTTTGTTCGGACTGACGCGGGGGAATAATTTATGTTTGCCCATCGAGAGTCCACCGAAGTATGCCATCGTATCGCACATCCAAATGGAGACAAAAATTGAAATGATAGTCCATCCTCCCCAAGCGTACGTCATCGCTTGAATGGTTTCATCAGTTCGCATTGATAGTACCGGTATGTGTTGCACCGCCATATAGTACGGAAATTCAGCACCGAACAATTCCCGGATTCCGGTCAGCGCGGCAAGAAATACTCCGACATACATCACGCCGAAGATGGTAAAACCCGCATTCAAAAAGATCGATCCTTTGTTTCGGAACAGTTCGATCAGCATCACGGTCGTCAGGAAAAGAAACAGAACAGTCAGGAACAGCTGTAATTTCATCAGCAGGGAAATCCCGCCTCTGTCGGCGAAAAATGGGAGGATAAAATTCTGTATTTGCTCATGGAAAAATGCAAGGTGCAATGTGGACAATCCGATTATTGCGGGAATCGTCTGCGGATTCGCTCCTTTTGCTTTTGCCAGAGTGAAAAATTCCATCAGCGATGCAAGGCCTATCCCTAGCACCATCAGAACAAACAACACTCCTCCGAGATAGCTGATATAGAGCATCACCGGAATGGCAATAACAGCGACGGCAACGCGCGGTGCAAGATTTGCGAATTTATTCGGCATGATATGAGAAAAAATCAGTGAGATCCAAAGAAGCAAGAACAGAATGCGCCTGTTCCTTCTGTCCAACGGGCACAAAAAGCACCGGAAGCTCTTCCGATTGATCGACCGGATCGGGATAAAACCACAGAGCATCGACTCCATTCATCCGGAGATTTTTCCCTACAAGGTCCATGTCGAACATTGTCGGCGTCGTCAACAAACGAAGATATCCGTCCAGCTGCTTGGGATATGATTGAGAATCAGTGAGTTTGGTCATATGGGTGAATTTCATTCTGCACGATATCAGTCACTCGAATGTACTGAACTATAATGACGAAAAAAATAACAGTGAAGAATATTCCGGAACCGAGAACCATCGACATTGACGGTTCGCCTTCCGCTGCCATAAAGACTGTCGGCGTCATGGAATCGGAGCTCCCGTAGAGATACACACCGGCAGTAGCGACGCCATTATTGATCAGATGCGCGGCAATGGGAAGCCACAGTGTGCGTGAACGATATTGCATAAAACTAAAATAGATGCCAAGTGCGATGAGCGGCACGAGCCAGAATGGATTCATATGGTATAATCCGAAGATCGTTCCCGCCAGCACATAGCCCTTGATGTTTCCGTAGGCTAGAGACAAATTTTTTTGGATCAATCCCCGGAACATCAGTTCTTCGCAGATTGCCGGAGTAACAGCCGCCACCAGAACAACGAACAGCATTTCCGGAACTGACCGTGCAACGATAAGGATCTGGTACGCTTCGTCGATCGCCTGTTTGATAATTTCAATAAAGGGAACAAGCTTTTCCGGGATAGGGATCAAGCTTTGAAGGTACAAATATGTCTCACCGATCTGCATGAGTGCAACCATTCCCGCCAGTGCAAGGAACGTTTCAATAAACGATGGGATTCTCCAGGTAAACGCCTCGGTAATCTTTCCATGCTGCCGTTTGGCAAGGTAGAGTGTCGGTACGAGAAGAAAAAAAATCTGCGAGAGCATCGTCGCAAGACGAGCAGCGGTTACGTTATCCGTCGTAAGCTGTCCGCCGACGAACAGCAGTGTCACGCCGCCGCCGACAAATTGATACAGTACGAACAGGAGCGCCAATGCAGCAAATGCAAATCCAGCAGGTTTGTATTTCGTCCGCTGAGATTGGAACAGTTCTGCCTCGTTTTCGATCACTTCGCTCATTCTCTTTTTGCTTTCAATTCGCCGTTAATACCGGAATACTCCTTCAACTCTGCATCGATCGACCCAATAATCACTTTCGTATTCACTTTCACCGGGATCTTCCGTTCATCGTCGGACAGCCATATCAAAATACGTCCTTCGTTTTTGAAGAGTCCCCCCTCCTTCACCATCGGCTCTACAATAATGCAGTTGAACGTTCCCGCATCTACCTTCACTTTCTGTTTCCCGAGATATTTAATTTCCAGCGGGTTCGTCTTTCCCTTGAAAAAATTGGAGAGATGAACGCGCTGTCCGATCTTGAACCCCGCGTAATCGATCGTCCTCGCATAATAAAATGCAGACATGATGTCGTGCACATATTCAGGAATAGCGAAATCCCCTTCACCGGTCCGAGCAATCTTCCGTTTATGATCGAAGATGGCCGTATAGTCCCGGACGAATTTCCCTTCTTTGATATGCTGCTCGAATCTCCAGGGATAGATTCCGGCGGAATCAAGATATGTTTCGTACCTGTCCCGAACTTCAAAGAAAAAATCGAACGTTGGCGTCGATCGAACGAGGAATTGAACCTTGTATACAGAATTTCCCAGCACTGTATCCATCTGCGGAATGGACATCTCCGCATATCCTGCCGTGATAATGCCGAAATTCACGTCAAATAACAACCGTTCACCGACGCCGAATGCATTCTGATGTTCTGCTCTTTGGCCCGTAACAAACTGCGTTAACAGTCCGAAGGCGCAACAGAGCATTGTGATGTTAATTCTTTTCATTCAGCAATCCCCTGATTCCCAATACGACCTGTTCGACAGTAATTTGTTCCATGCAGACATTGGAACGGCATGGCGTTCCTTTGCATAAGGTACATTGAGTGTTATCGGCAGCAAACACTTTTTTCTTGTCCGTATACGGCCCCCACCGTGCCGGACTGCATTGCAGGATCGGCGGATAAAATGCTACCACCGGGGTACCGACCATTGCAGCGATATGCAATGGACCGGTTGAATTGGAAACAAATACGCGCGCTTTTTTGAACAACGCGCCAAGTTCCTGCAGCGAAAACTTTCCCGTATAATTCAGGGGCGGATGATTCATCATAGCAGCAAGTGACGTAGTTAATTGAAGTTCGTTGCTGCCGCCGGTTAACACGACCTGTAACTGAAGTTGTGACTGCAGTACATCTCCCAGTTGTGCAAAATGTTTTATGCTCCAATCCCGCGCAGAGCCCCCGCTGCCTGCATGAAGCACGGCAAAGTTCGATACACCGTCCGCCGATAATACGCTGTTGACGTTGCGCTCCGATTCTGCAGAAATGGAAAATTCAAATTGCGGTTCCACATCCGGAAAGATTCCAATCGTACTCAAGAGGTTGATATTGTATTCCACCTCGTGCCGTTTCGCATCTTTCCGATGCTCAAAAATCCTTTTATTGAACAAGAACGAATACCATCGGTAGCCGGTTCCGACGCGCAACGGAATTCCCGCCAGAAAGATGATCAGTGAAAGATTGAATCGAGGATACGGCAGTATGGCAATGTCAAATTCTTTTGCCCTCAGTAACGAAACATAGTGTGCTACGCTCAACGATTCATCCCACAGAATGATTTCATCCACAAGCGAATGGCGTTCCACGAGCTCTTTTGTGTAGGGACGCACCATCACGGTGATGGATGCATTTGGGAATTTTTTCTTGATCAGTGGCAACATCGGCAGGGACAATACCACGTCACCGATACGGTCCGTACGGACGAGCAGGATCTTTTTTACCAATTCGTTCGCGTGCTTCATGATCAATGCGTGAAGAACATGTATGCCATTCGGTCAGCTGCCATTCGGTCTGCTGCCATTGAGTGCATTATTGCACTTTGACAGCGACGTTGTCCTAAACATAAAACTGTATGGAGCGAAACAGGGATGAATACAAGCACAGCAGGGAGTGTTCGTTTCATACGGTTACGAAACGAACACTTTCGCGACTTCGAGGATCATCGACGGTTTGTTCCACAAGGCAGACCGGAAAATTCCGCCTAGCGTCCTTTTCTCTTCCGGAAGTTTCAATGCACTGTCGCAGATATCATTCAATGTATCATCGTGGAATGTTGAGATCGCTTCTTTTATATTATAGAACACTTCATGCCGCCAGCCCAAGCGTTTCTGCCAGCGATGCTGATATTCTTTCAGATGTGGAATGTTGTTGTTCGTGATCGCCTCAGCGGCGACTTGTCCACCGATCATTCCGCCGATCATTCCAGAAATGATGCCGCCGCCCGAAACAGGATTGACCTGATGTGCAGCGTCTCCGACCAGCAATACATTTCCTTTCACGATCTCGTCGCACGTTTTCGCGC
The DNA here is from genome assembly GCA_041665225.1 of Bacteroidota bacterium. Lineage (GTDB taxonomy): Bacteria > Bacteroidota > Ignavibacteria > UBA10030 > UBA8401 > UBA8401. Next base: position 716 of record JBAYJG010000084.1, on the reverse strand, counting down.
ACGGTACGCCGCCGGCAATATGCGTCAGCATGGCAGCATGTGGGAACCGTTTATCGACGAACTCGTTCAAATATTGGATTGCAGACTTCTTCTTCGCCAGTTCTACGGAAAGTCCCAGACCGACGTTGGCAGAATTCTTTCCTTTCGGGAAGACCCACAGATATCCGCCGGGAGAAACTTCATCGCCGAAATAGAATTCCAGTACATCCTGATCCACTTCGACCCCGGAGAGCGTCATTTGCGCACAGCTTTCCATGTCGCGGATGTGGCATGTTGTATTGATGCCAGCCATTTTTCCGATGCGGGATTCGACACCGTCCGCTCCGATCACCACTTTTGCCCGGATGTCCACTTTTTTATCCTTGATCAACGTCTTGACGCCAACAACCGAATCGTTCTCGCGAAGCAGATCGTACACGTACGCTTTAGTGATCACCTCTGCCCCTTCGTTCGCAGCAAGTTTGGCAAGTTCGTAGTCAAAGATCCTCCGCTCCAGCACATATCCCCCGCCATCCAGTTTCGGCATCACACTCTTTCCGTTGGGAGCATTTAACCGAAATTTGGTGACAGTTGCTGCAATCCACTTCGGATCAGGCTGGATAAATTGCGATACCCCTTCATGACTGACAGCTTCACCGCAGCGAACGGGATAACCAACGTCGCGATCTTTTTCGAGCATCAGTACTTTTGCTCCGCCGGCAGCAGCATAGCGAGCG
>JBAYJG010000083.1:0-10723 GCA_041665225.1 Bacteroidota bacterium | reverse complement strand
GAACGGTTGCAGCAGATCAATTCCACGACGGAAGTTGCGACAAAAGTGGATAGCGAATACCACATCGTCACCGTGGATATGAAGGATATGGACGAGCACGGCCATTCACGCGAGGATATGAAAATCTATCTTCGTGAAAAATCGACCGAGAAAGAGATCAAAGAAGCGTTGATGGGAGTTTCCGTCGGCGATGTGAAAGAAGCAAAATTCAGCCATCAACACGGCGACCATTCGCACGACGTGCATCTGCAGCTGACCGTGAAGAAGATCGAAAAAGTGATCCTTCCCGCGATGGATGACGCACTCGCCCAAAAAGTAAGCAACAGCAAGTTCCAGACGGCGGAAGAGTTGAAGCAGAACATTAAAAAGGACCTGGAAGAGTTCTGGAAAGAACGGAGCGAACGCCGGTTTGAGAACGATTTACTTTCCGCGATCGTCAAACAATATGATTTCACAGTTCCGGAAGCATTGGTTCAAAATGTGACAGATACCTTTATTGAAGATGCCAAAAATCAGCAGCCGAACAAGCAATTACCGAAGAATTTCAATGAAAAAGCATACCGCGAACAGGCCCGGGAAACGGCTATTTGGCAATCTAAATGGCTGTTGATTAAAGAACAGTTTATTGCCAAGGAAAAGATTGAGATCTCCGACTCTGAAATTGAAAAGATTGCGGCTGAAGAATCGGCAAAATTGAATATTGACAAAGAACGGCTTGTGAATTTCTACAAAAGTTCCGATAATGCGCTGGAGCGTTTGAAATACAATCGTCTTATTGATATTCTCAAACAAAATGTTAAGATTACGGAAGTTGAGACAGACGACTACAGTAAATTTGCAACGAACTGATCTGGTGAACCGTTGTTGAGTTTCCAAACTTTGACAACGGTATGACACAATTTTTCTCCGCATCATTCGTCATATAGATAGTTCGCATTCCCGCAAATTTACTATCACAAGGAGTTTTATGGTTATCCAACATCCCCAACACACAGTTCATACAAAACCGTACGAATTGTTCAACCAGCTTGTTCCGATGGTGGTCGAGCAGACCAGCCGCGGCGAGCGCGCGTATGATATCTTCTCCCGTCTTCTGAAGGAGCGCATTGTATTCATCGGCACCGCAATCGATGATTATGTCGCATCGCTGGCCATTGCACAAATGCTACATTTGGAAGCGGAAGATCCGGATAAAGATATTTCTGTGTATATCAATTCCCCGGGCGGATCGGTCACTGCAGGTCTCGCAATCTATGACACCATGCAGATCATTCGTCCACAGGTTGCAACCATCTGTGTCGGCATGGCGGCAAGCATGGGAGCGATCCTACTGTTGGCCGGTGAAAAAGGGAAACGACAAGCGCTGCCGAATGCACGTATCATGATCCACCAGCCGTGGGGCGGAGTGCAGGGTACCGCATCCGACATCAGCATCCAGGCTGAAGAGATCCTGAAAACAAAAAAACGCCTGAACGAGATTATCGCGCAGCACACCGGAAAATCGATTGCCGAAGTGGAAAAGGATACCGACCGCGATAACTATATGTCGTCGCAGCAGGCCACCGACTACGGTCTTATCGATAAAGTGTTGACGAAACGCGCTACCGACGTAAAAAAGGATAAAGATAAATAAGCTATGAGCAAGCAAAAGAGTGAAGATAAGGTACGATGTTCATTCTGCGGTCGTAGACCGGAAGAGGTGACTAGCATTATTGCAGGTCCGGATGTCTACATCTGCGATATGTGCGTTTCCACTTCGATGGATATCATCCGCAATAACCTTTCTTCAGCCCGTACAAAACGGATCAAGAATAAAGGACTTCTCACACCGACACAGATCAAATCCTCGCTGGATGAATATGTGATCGGACAGGAGCAGGCAAAGAAGACACTTGCTGTAGCGGTCTACAATCATTACAAACGGATCGACACGCAGGATCAGTTCGCCGATCCGGAGAATGTGGAGATCGAAAAGAGCAACATTCTGCTGATCGGCTCGACAGGAACAGGAAAGACATTACTGGCACAGACATTGGCCCGCATTCTTGATGTGCCGTTCGCAATCGCGGACGCCACAACATTGACCGAGGCGGGTTATGTCGGCGATGATGTGGAAACAGTGTTGGTTCATCTTTTACAGAATGCCGAATATAATGTGGAACGTGCCGAACGCGGTATTGTCTACATCGACGAGATCGACAAGATCGCGCGGAAAAGCGACAGCGCTTCCATCACCCGCGATGTTTCGGGCGAAGGCGTTCAGCAAGCATTGCTGAAGATTCTGGAAGGAACCATTGCCGGCGTACCGCCCAAAGGTGGACGCAAGCATCCCGAACAGAGTCTGATCAATCTCAACACGAAGAATATCCTGTTCATTTGCGGCGGAGCGTTTGAAGGACTGGAAAAGATTATTTCCCGTCGTGTGCATAAGAATGCGCTCGGTTTCGGTGCTGAGATTAAAAGCAAGAAGGAACAAACGGCGGATGCCTACATTCAGATGGCGGAACCGGACGATTTGTTGAAATTCGGTCTGATCCCGGAATTCATCGGCCGTCTGCCGATGCTCACCACGCTCCATTCGCTGGACGAAGTTGCGCTGATGAACATCCTTGTAGAACCGCGTAACGCTATCGTAAAGCAGTTCAAAAAACTATTCAAGTACGAAGGAGTTGAGCTGGACTTCGAGGAAGCGGCTCTGAAGCAGATCGTGACAAAAGCGATGGCCCGGGGAACCGGTGCCCGTGCGCTGCGTTCCGTGGTGGAAGAGATCATGCGGGACATAATGTACGAATTACCGTCCAAAGCAAACGTCACGAAATGCGTCGTCACGAAAGAAACTGTTGATAAGAAAAAAGAGCCGATCTACGTCTTAGAAGAACGCAAGTCAGCGTAATACATGTCCGTCGGATCTCCTGATCCGACGTAAAGGAAAAGGGTGAATTATTACATTCACCCTTTTTTTATTTTAAATACTCTTTATACTCTTCCCTTATATAAGACCATTTCCATTCGAACCATTCTTTACAAAGGCCTGCTTTGACCGGATTAAACAAAATATATTTAATAACGTTTTCGGTTTCTTGTTTGCTTTTCACTACGTGATCGTAACTTTCGCTCTGCCAAAAACTTTTTCCGGTCCTTTTCAATAAAGTATTTGCTTTTCGTGCTGAATATTTTTTGATGGACTGTAAAATTACTGGAATACTATTTTCTGTTTTTTCTTTTGAGTAATTAAACAACATGTGCACATGATTCGACATTACCGTATACGCAATAAGATGGTACGACTTGCCGTCATGATACTGCATTGCTTCAATCACACATTGTGCTATTTCCGGAATCTTTAACCATTGCGAACCGCCACGCGAGGAATCTATCAATTGGTCAAAGGCATTAAAATATGCATGAAAGAATCGATAGTGCAATTCTCGATTCACATCCGATGAGTTATAGAGTAGATCTTGAAACTCATGGCGCAAGTTATTTGCAACTGTGACCGGTAAACTATTTGTTAAGCGAAATGTTACAAAATATTGAGCTCGTGAAGGATGAACATGGGGCAATTTCCGGCGGTAATAAGGTCTATAATTATTCTTTGGCATTGTAGTATCAGTGGATAGAATAACCACGATACTAATTTTTAGATATCAAGTTTCATCATATGTTCAAAAAAAACATTTCCATATTAGGTCGGATTAGGAAATCCGACTAACGTTTGTGTTATTCGTTTCCTACAACCCAGCTCAACGCGATGATCGCTGCGGTTTCTGTCCGCAGTCGGCGGCGCCCTAATGAGACTTGCGTAAACTCCGCTTTCTCCGCCTGCCGCACTTCCTCATCCGTAAATCCTCCTTCGGGACCGATCAGGATCAACGCCGACCGGGGCGGCTTGCGGTGTTTCAATGCTTCGGCAATAAATAACACATGATCAGTCCGTTCGTACGGAATGAGCTTCATATCATATTCCGTGGAATTTGCTATAACGATATCAAAATCTGTCGGCGGTGCAATCTTTGGAAGGATGCAGCGACCCGATTGTTTCATCGCCGCCAATGCGATGTTGTTCCACCGATCCTCTTTCGGTGACCGCGCGATTGTTCTTGTCGTCTGCAAAGGAATGATTGTCCGCACACCCAATTCCGTCGCTTTTTCAATGATCCAATCCATTCGTGAAGGATTCTTCAACTGGGCAACCGCAAGCGTTACATCGATATCCGGTTCATGAAGATGGTGATGCTCATACAAGATTTCGCACTCGATCATTTCCGGTGCCACAAGACGGATGATTACTTCGAATGCCCGTCCTGCTCCATCCACAACCCAGATCAGATCGCCGGGTTGTTTCCGTAACACACGGGAGATATGTCTCGCCTCTTCGCCTTCAATGGCGATGTGCTGATCAATGATAAATTCAGCAGGAACGTAAAAATATTCACTCATAAAAAATAGGATAGTGACATCAATCCATCGTGGAGTCGAAAAATTTGTGAGCCCGCACCGTTGTTATAACGCTGCTCCTAAATCTAAAATAATTTCTCCTTTGGAGAAAGGTTTTCCATACGGAATTCCGAATTCAACTCTGGCAACAGCGCTGTATGCAAGCAGCAGATGCAAACCGGCACCGTATCCAGAATACCAGCGGTCGAGCGTGACCGGATCTTTCCGGTACCACGTGCTGCCCGCATCCGCAAACAATGCAAAATTCAACGCATACCGGACATCTTTGAACTGTTCAAACGGAATGAATTCAAACCGGACATACCGCGGTGAAATGAGGGGAATGTGCATTTCTACTGTCGTGCCGGCAATTTGCTCAGCTTCAAGGATCGTCTTAAAATGTCCCCGGATCCTTTCGGCATATCCGAAAAAAGTATGGCCGTAATTTGGGACTGCACCGCCGCTGGCAAAACTTCCGAAGATTCTTCCTGCAACGATGATATTGTTCCACGTCGGAAGATATCTCCGAAAATCAATTCCATAGCGCTGATAATCGATATCTTTTTCCAGCAATCCGAATTTTGACACACCCAAACTGAGGTATGTTCCATATTGTGCATACTCTTTCAAGTCGCGTGTATCATAAAAGTACGAGAGATGGAGTGAATAAAATTCATCCCTGCCGTTTGCAGACAATGTTCTTCCTGCGCGCACATCATTCACTTTCAGATTCAGGAATTCCCCTTTTAAGGTGATCAATGTGAACAAGGATGTTCGTTTACCAAGAGTGATGTCGACGCCGGAGCGCTGTTCATCGAAATTCGGTGCACCGGCAAGGGAGAGCAGACTGCGGTTCCTCTGCTCCGTGTAATATGCATGGAAGCCGAAGAAGATCCGGTTCTCCACATCGATATGAGGATTGATGTAATTGATCGCCACGAACGGATCATACCCAAGCGCAAACGCGCCGTATAACTGCACGTTTTCTCCGGCAACATTATTGTGCGCCAGACCTAAACCATAATAATATTTTGCAAAATCTCGATCTTTAATACCGAGAACGGGAAACGGATAGAAATACCAGCGTTCGACGACATTCACCATCAGCATAGCCGAATGGCTGGAATCAGAAATCACCTTAATGTCCACCTTTGTGAAGAGACCGAGACTGTAGATTCTATTAATATCGAACTGGACCGCTTCGTAGGTGATGAGAGAATCCTGCTTCAGCGACATCTCCTGTTCAATCACATATTCTTTGGTGAGCGTATTGCCGATGCAAATAATCTGCCCTACTCGATATGTGGAATCAGGAAACGAAAATTGAGGAATGGTCACTTCCTGTGCAAAGCCCAGAACTGTTGATAGCATTATAAAAAGGAAAAGTCTCATCAAATCAAATATAACAAAATAAAAAGGCAGAACGCCGGTTCTGCCTTTGCCAATTTCTTCTTCATGTGTTATCGCACCAGCGCACGGTGTTCCACGGAGATGCAATGGTCCATCACTACGGAAAGACCCGCTTGTTCTGCTTTTGCCGCAGCGGTATCATTGACCACTCCCAGCTGCATCCAAACAGCTTTCGCACCGATGGCGATCGCTTCATCGATCACCGGCTCCACCTCGTCCGGATTCCGGAAGATATTCACGATATCGATCTTTTCCGGAAGCGATTTCAGATCGGGATAACACTTCATTCCCAGCACTTCCTGATATTGCGGATTCACAGGAAATACCCGGTACCCTCTTTTGCTCAGATACTCTGCGATCGCTCCGCTGTCCCGCCACGGTTTTGGCGATGCGCCGACCACTGCAATGGTTTTGGATTGTGTGAGTAGATCCTTTAATTCTTGATCTGTGTGTAACATAATTTTGCTATCGGACGCATTTTGTAATCAATGTCATTCCCGCGAAAGCGGGAATCCAGATTCTGGATGCCAGTCCCTAAGGGATCCCTTTGGCGAAGCCATCACTTCGTGACGGGACGTTCGCTGGCATGACAACAAATTAGATTTTGTAGTTATACCGTTGCTTCCATATACTCCTCCATCGGCGGGCAGGTACAGACCAGCTGACGATCACCGTAGGTATCGTTGATGCGGCCGATACTTGGCCAGAACTTTCGGGCACGGACCCACGGTGTCGGGAAGGCAGCTTTCTCACGCGAGTACGACCGCTTCCACTCGTCGCTCATCACCACGGCTGCAGTATGAGGAGCATGTTTCAGCACATTGTCATCCTTCGGTGCTTTGCCCTGTTCGATCTCTTCGATCTCTTTCCGTATAGTCAACAACGCATCGCAGAACCGGTCCAGTTCCCCTTTCGGTTCGCTTTCGGTCGGTTCGATCATCAGCGTTCCTGCAACCGGAAACGAAACGGTCGGCGCGTGGAATCCATAATCCATCAACCGTTTTGCTATGTCAATCACTTCCACGCCGGCAGATGCTTTGAACTTCCTCATGTCGATGATCATTTCATGCGCACAGCGGCCGTTCTTGCCGACATACAATACGTCGAATACTTTTTCCAATTTGGATTTGATGTAGTTCGCATTCATGATGGCGTACTTCGTTGCATTCGTCAATCCGTTAGCGCCCATCATTTTAATGTATGCGTAGGAAATGAGCAAAATACTTGCGCTCCCCCAGGGTCCCGACGACACAGCGCTCATTGCATGTTCACTACCGATCGGCACAACGGAGTGTCCCGGCAGGAATGGAACAAGATGTTCCGCAACGCAGATTGGTCCCATGCCCGGACCGCCGCCGCCGTGAGGAATGCAGAATGTTTTGTGCAGATTTAAATGACAGACATCCGCGCCGATGCGGGCGGGTGAAGTCAGTCCGACCTGTGCATTCATATTTGCACCGTCCATATACACCTGGCCGCCGTTCTTGTGAATGATCGTGCACATTTCCTGGATGCTCTCTTCAAACACGCCATGGGTGGAAGGATAAGTCACCATCAAACAGGCAAGCGTGTCTTTGTACTGTTCCGCTTTCGCTTTCAGATCTTCCACTTCCACATTACCGCGGTCGTCGCATTTCACGACGACAACATGCATACCGGCCATCACTGCACTGGCGGGATTTGTTCCGTGAGCGGATGACGGGATCAACGCAATGTTCCTGTGTGATTGTTTTTTCGATTTGAAATATTCACGGATCACGAGCAATCCGGTATACTCGCCCTGTGCACCGGCATTCGGCTGCAGCGATACGCCGGCAAATCCGGTGATCTCTTTCAGATCGTTCGACAGTTCTTCGAAGATCTGCGTGTATCCCATTGCCTGTTCCTGCGGAATGAACGGATGCAGCGAAGCAAACTCCGGCATGGTGATCGGCAGCATCTCCGTTGTTGCATTTAGCTTCATCGTGCACGATCCGAGCGGGATCATGGAAAAGTTGAGTGAAAGATCCTTTATTTCCAGCGAATGGATGTACCGGAGCATTTCGTGTTCCGAATGATGTGTATTGAAAACCGGATGCTGCATAAAATTGCTCGTGCGGACGAATTTCTTCTCCCACTCAAGCTGCAGTCCTTTCGACAGCTCTGCAATGGAACTCACTTTGCTCTTTACCGAAGCGAATATTGAGAGGATCGTTTCCACTTCTTTCAGTGTCGTCGATTCATCCACCGAAATGCCGATCGTCGTTTCATTGATCTGACGGAAGTTCATTTGTGCACCGGCCGCGCGGTTGATAACGGAAGTGGTTGCATTTCCCGTTTCGACCAGCAGCGTGTCAAAGTACATATCATTCAATTGTTTGAACTCGAGTTTCTTTAATCCCTTGTCCAATACTTTTGCCAGACCGTGTACGCGCGATGCGATCTTCTTCAATCCTTCCGGTCCATGATAGACACCGTACATACTTGCCATAATGGCTAACAACACCTGCGCAGTACAAATATTGCTTGTCGCTTTTTCGCGGCGGATATGTTGTTCGCGCGTTTGCAGCGCCATGCGGTACGCTTTATTGCCGTTGGCATCGATGGAAACACCGATGATGCGTCCCGGCATCACACGCTTGTATTCATCCTTCGTGGCCATGAATGCTGCATGCGGTCCGCCGTACCCCATCGGCACACCGAAACGCTGTGCACTGCCGACGACGATATCTGCGCCGAACTCTCCCGGCGGCGTCAGCAGCGTCAACGACAGCAGATCCGCAGCAACGGTGATGAGCATATTGTTCGATTTTGCTTTGGCGATGAAATCGGAATAATCATAGATCGCTCCTTTCCCCGCGGGATATTGCAGCAGCGCACCAAACACTTTTTCCCCAAATTTCATTGTGCGATGATCGCCGATAACAATTTCGATGCCGAGCGGAACTGCACGTGTTTTCAGCACATCGATCGTCTGCGGGAAGCATTCTTCGGAAACAAAGAACTGGTTCCCCTTCTTTTCGTGATTGATGGAATACATCATGAACATCGCTTCCGCCGCCGCGGTCCCTTCATCCAACAGCGATGCATTAGAGATCTGCATTCCAGTCAGATCGATAATCATCGTCTGATAGTTCAGCAGTGCTTCCAGCCGTCCCTGCGAGATCTCGGCCTGGTACGGTGTATATTGAGTATACCAACCCGGATTCTCTAGAATATTCCGCTGGATCACCTGCGGAACGACCGTTCCATAATATCCCACCCCGATAAATGATCGGAACATTTTATTCCGCGCCGCAATGCTCCTGATGTAATTGGTCGTTTCACTCTCCGTCATCGCTTTGCTGATTTTCATCGGCGCTTCCAGACGGATATGCGCCGGCACCGTCTGATCAATCAGCTCATCCAGCGATGAAACGCCGATTGTTTTGAGCATCTCTTTGGTTTCTGCTTCATTCGGACCGATGTGACGGGGTTCGAAAATGTCTGTGGGAGTAAGGTCTATGTTCATAAGTCTTGGGGTTTAGGAAAAATGTTGAGTAAACAGTTCTGAGTTATAAGTAATAAGTTGTAAGTCATCATTCTTTGATTTCACGTTTCATGTATAAAGAAGCATACATTGAAAAATTCCTGAAACGTGAGATTTGAAACCTGAAACGTTTTTAAGTGTTTTGCAGTTTTCCCACTGCTTCTTCCGCCGCTGCTTGCTCCGCTTCTTTTTTATTCTTGCCGACTCCGGTTCCCAACGCATCGTTGCCGACGAGGACTTGTATCGTAAATGTTCTGTCGTGATCGGGTCCTTCTTCCTTCAGGGTTTGATAGCGCGGGATCCCTTTCCCCATCGCCTGGGAGAGCTCCAACAATTCGCTCTTGAAGTTCTGATCGCTCACTTTCAAGTAACCGTTCTTCAGTGCAGATTGCAGCCGTTCCAGAATGAACTTCTTTGCAACAGCCATGCCGCCGTCCAGATACAACGCCGCAATGATCGCTTCGTATGCATCGGAAAGGATCGTGTCGAATCCTTTCTCCTGTACCCCGGCGGAATTCGTGTGTGTGAGCATGAACTTTTTCAGATCGATCTCTTTTGCGCAGAACGCTAACGCTTTCCTGTTCACCAACCGTGCACGGAGAATCGTCAGTTCCCCTTCTTCTTTTTCGGGATACGTGTTAAAAAGATATTCCGCGACAACAAAATTCAGGATGGAATCACCGATGAATTCCAATCGTTCGTTCGATTCCAGCGCTTCGATATGAGAGATCGGGATAAAGGAGCGGTGCACCAATGCGCGGACGAACAGATCCTTATCCCGGATCGGATAGTGAAGAGCAGATTCTAATTGGTTCCAGTCAACACGGGGATAAAGAGCGAGGAGCTTCCGGTCAGGACTGCCGAAAAATGAATTTAGGAATTGACGAAATCGCGATAAAAACACAAACTGTTCGAGTTGGTGAGATTAGCCTGTTCGCGCTGAAATGAAAGACGGGAGGTTATCCCGTCTTTATATGGATCGAATTTATAGATTCAACCCACATAACTTTTTCGAGTGTGAACTATTTATTGGTGTAAATATAAGGAAATTTGGGAAGAGATGCCTGCTGGAAATAGAGACAAATTTTCGCAAGAGAAGTCCCCTTGAATATTTTATGTTCTTGTGACACAAAAAAAAAGACCGATCTTCCGACCGGTCCAGTGTACTACTTCTGTGCCTCTGTGTTTCTGTGGTGAGCGTTAATCATTGTATTTCTTAAAAGCTAATGTTGCATTGTGCCCGCCAAAACCGAATGCATTGCAGATTGCCGCGTTCACTGTTTTTTTGATGGCGTTATTCGGTACATAGTTCAAGTCGCACTCAGGATCGGGTGTTTCGTAATTGATCGTCGGATGCACTTCGTCCGT